>JABIGP010000063.1 GCA_018650105.1 Methanobacteriota archaeon | reverse complement strand
AGACTTTCCATGTCAATACATCCTGATTCACGAATTCCTCTGTCAACAACGCGACCTAATTCAATAGATTCTGGAGATGGTGGGCCTGGCTCATACTTTCTTCCAGCAATTGGACGAAGTTCAGCGCCACACATCAAGGAACCTTGATTTGGTCTATCAGGCCAAGGAGTTCTCATTTCAAATTTAATACCAGCATAGACGATTGTATCTCCCCAAACGACCTTTGCTGACCCTTCGCCGTTGTACAAACAATCGGTTTCAAGAGTAATATCACGGGCTTCCCAGCGTCCACGTCCATCGATGCGAGCATCGTTTTCAGCAAGACGTGCGAGTTCTTGACGAAGTAGAGTTGGAACCAAAGCTACCATCAGTTCTCACCCCCTTCATATCTGCGCTTTAGAGCATCGACCATGATATCATGGATTTCTGCTGCTGCTTTGAAATTATATTCCATTGCTAGATTAAACTCATCAGGAGATAGGTCTCCATCCATTTGTAAGAATGCGATTTCACCAGTATTAGGCAAAATTCCAACCGGTAGGTCTGCTTGACCATAGTTGTCTTCTGCTTTATCCAAGTCAAGAACTACTGTGTCCTCTACCTTACCACTTGCAACACCGACCAAAAGGTCACGCATTGGGATTCCAGCATCTG
The DNA here is from genome assembly GCA_018650105.1 of Methanobacteriota archaeon. Lineage (GTDB taxonomy): Archaea > Thermoplasmatota > Poseidoniia > Poseidoniales > Poseidoniaceae > MGIIa-L1. Next base: position 5,429 of record JABIGP010000063.1, on the reverse strand, counting down.
CTAAAGCAACTGCTGCGGCAGTAATACCTACACAACGAGTCCCTGCTTCTGCGGATAGAATTTCAATCTCCACACGAATCTTACTTCTTGGGTATCTTTCACAAATAACTACAGATTCTAATGCTTCTGCTGTCACTTTGGAAATTTCTCTGCTTCGGCGATTATATCCTGGACGAATACGATCTGAAGTTGAGAAAGGTGCCATATTGTAACGTACGTCAATAACACAACGGTCTTGACGTTGAATCTTACGTGGGTGTGCTTCCATTGGACCATATACTGCAGCAACTGCAACATTCAAGCCGTGTTTCACCCATGCTGAACCATCAGCAGCAGGAAGATATCCTGCTTCAATTTCTATAGGTCGCATTTCATCAATTTTTCGACCGTCTAAACGAAGGCCATCTTCTCGTAGTAGTTTTACATCACCATATCCGCCCATCAGGCATCACCTCTCTTTGGAGCATTTTTTTCTAATGCAGCTAAATCTGCTGCGAATGAAAGTTTGTGTCCAGATTGACTGGCCAATTTTATTGCTGAGCGAGCCCAAGAAGTACCTTCAGCACTTCCATCAATCCAAACTCTGCCATTATCTCCGACCATTATTCTACAGTCGCAGACATCACGAAGTCTGAGTAAAGTCTCGTTATTATTGCCACGAATTCTTTCCACATGATTTACTGGAATAGTCATTACTGACCCTTCATTTAGACGTCTTAATCCGACACCTTTCATTGTAAGAACTACATTGTGGCACTCATCCACTTCTTGGATTCTTGCCATTACGACATCGCCAATACCCATGTGTTGTCGGGCAGCGCCGAACTCAACTTTCCAAGGTGCTAATGACATTGGAAGGAGTCCTTGGAATGGACCATTAACATTCATGAACCATAGATTATTTCGGACTTCTGCAACGATTGCGATAATTAAATCACCACTACGAGGCATATATGTGGAATTAATTGGGTCCACTGAGACCGTATCATTCAGTTCGCGTACCCAGCCTAAGCGGGTAGCAATAATTTGTTCGTTTTGTGCTAGTGCACCACTTCCTACGCGCTTCCCAGATAACGGCCCGATAGCCATTCCTGGGGTCACGAGGCGCAGCTCGGCGCCGGTTTGACCTTGGGACATTTGTTTCTCTCCGACCCGCCGACCCAACAACCCATGATAAAGCAAACCCTTTGCAAGTTGCACATTATTACACTGTGTAGCATTTATTTGTCACTGGAAGTTGCAATAACTGAACCTACATTTCTTTGACTTCAGCATCAGATGAACGTTGCATAACTTGCCCAATTAAATCCCCTTTCATTCCACCGGGGCATTCTATCACACAGGCCCATGAACCGTCTTCTAGCCAGCCTTCTTTCTTCAGGTATGGTCGCAGAATCTGATTGACTTTGCCCATTGTAGAGCCCGATATTTTGAATGCCAATTTTACAGATTCAAAAGATAGAGGTATCAGTGGTTTTAATTTATCAACAGCATCTTTGACTTGGTCTTCTAAGCGCTTGAACGGGTCAACAGAATATCGGCATTCATCCAGTGCTAGTTCTATTCTTGTTTTTGGATGTGGACTTTTTGTTTTAGGATCTATTGCTTGGGAGTGGATATGATGGATAATTTGCTGGCGCATTTTCTCAACCATTACCTTTCGCTGATTGGTTGTCAATTGTATACTACCCTTTTCGAGGATAATTTGTGTGATTTGAATAATATCTTGTGTGGCAAATGTGTTTTCTATTGCCTCTTCAGTCGGTCTTTCTCCACCTTTTGCATCATGAAAAACTTCATCCATTACAAAAAAATCGTCAATGTTTATTGAATCAGGGTTTTCCTTGAAGTCATCTACAAGTGTTGGGTCAACCAACACCTCGTAACGTTTGCCACCCTTTTCCATTCGCGCTAAAACAGCATCATCCATACTTACCATCGGTTCCCCTCAGTGTGGGATATGCAGACTAAGCACTAAGGCTTAGTGTATGATTCTGAATAGAATTATTCTTCAAGAGGCTTTAGTCTGTCAATTTGTTTGTTGACATCATCTCTATCCAATACTCTGTATCCATCACCATCAATTACGGTAACTTCAACAGCATCTCGGTTCAATTCAGCATCATTGGCATTTCTCAAAGCCTCAAGGCCTAGTTTCATAGCAGCATTTTGAGTTAGATTTTCCTTCCAGTTGTTCTCGAAGAATTCAATCACAGTATTACGTCCAGAGCCAATTGCACCAGCATGATATGATTGGTATGCACCTGAAGGGTCGGTTTCGTAAAGATGGACTCCATTTGCATCTACGCCACCGATCAAAAGAGCGGTACCGAATGGGCGTGAGCCACCGTATTGAGTGAATGATTGTTTGAAGTCACAAATACGCTTTACTAATACATCAACAGGAATTGATGCCGCATATGTAATCCGATTTACTTGTGATTCAACGCGAGCTCTAGCAACAAGTTGTCGTGCATCTGCAACTAATCCAGAGGTTGCTACACCAACATGACCATCAATTTTGAACATTTTTTCAATAGATTCAGGGATAATCAGTCGACTGCTAATTCTCTTGTCACAGACAAGTACAACACCGTCCTTGAATTTTAATCCTGCAGTTGTTGTTCCTCTTTTTACTGATTCACGCGCATATTCAACTTGAAATAATCTTCCATCAGGGCTGAATGTAGTAATTCCATGGTCATATCCTCTTCCGCTTGGTTGCATATTTGACACCTTATTTTCGTCTTTAGGGCGACACTTTATGATGATGATGGTTCATTTAGATGGACCAACCTCACAAGTGACTCCCGCTGACAAGCCTTTGAAATCCCCACCCCATATCAACCCTCTCAATTATTTTCACCCGTAGGATAAATTGCTGGAGTTGTTTAGCAGGGTCATGCGAGTAGCCGTTCTATCCAGTGGTGGAAAGGATTCATCGGCCGCATATTGGTGGGCAAAATGCAAGGGTTGGGATGTTGCATATTTGGTTACAGTGACCGTTTCAGGCGGCGATTCTCATATGTTTCAAGTTCCTGGAGTTGCTGCGGTTCAATACCAAGCACAGTTGGCAGGAATTCCATGGATAAATGTTCAAACTGAAGGAATTCAGGAAGAAGAGATTGATGATCTTCAAGACGCCTTGAAGGAATTGCATATCGATGGTATAGTAAGTGGAGCATTACGTTCAGATTACCAAAAAAGCCGTTTAGAAAGAATGTGCCATAAATTGGGAATTATTAGTTGGACACCACTGTGGCATCAATCTCCACAACAGCACATGATCGATTTAGTAGACAATGGATTTGGCATCATGATAACTGGTGTAAGCACTGAGGGAATGGATGATTCATGGCTTGGACATACAATTAGTAAACAATCACTTACTAAACTAAAACAATTATCAGAAAAATATAGATTCAATGTAGATGGCGAAGGAGGTGAATATGAGACCCTTGTCTTATTTGGACCTCATATGGATGGTCAATTAGAAGTTGAATATCAATCCCATTGGGACGGAATTAGGGGCCACATTGACCTTTCAAAGATAGATGTGGTAAGCAATTGATCAAAGTATTGCTTCTCTTGCAAGAGCGACCGCTTCATCAACAATTTCACCAGAAACACCAATATGGTTTGCTGGTTCAAACATTGCCTCTAATTCTTCAGCGGAGAACGCTGCAGCAATTGCTGGAGTTCTCGAGCATACATCGATTAACTCTTCCTTATTTTCAACAGCAGTAAAAGATGCTTCGCGCAATATTTCGTGTGCCTCATCTCTTGCAATACCATGTTCAACTAGGTCTATCATCACCTTTTCGGCCATTACTAGCCCTCGCTGAGATTTGATATTCTCCATGCACCTCTCAGCATCGACCCACATTGTTGACATTACTTGGCGAGTTTTTGCCATAACATCTTCACAAAGTGCGGATGCGTGTGATAGAGTGAATCTCTCAGCACTGGAATTGGCCAGGTCTCTCTCATGCCATAACAATGCATTTTCATAAGTTGGAATGATAAATGAACGGACAATTCTTGCTAGACCACTTGCATTTTCCGATTTAATTGGATTCTTTTTATGAGCCATTGTAGAAGAACCGACTTGCTTTTTGACATCAAAACCTTCACCTGCTTCAGCAATTTCTGAGCGTTGAAGATTTCTAATCTCTTGCAATATCTTTTCACAGGTACAAGCGACGTTTGCTAACCAAGAAACATATTCAATATATCTATCACGGCCAACAACTTGTGTCGTAGCCAATGGAACTCCAAGTCCAAGATGGGTCAAGATAAGTTGTTGAAGTTCTCTTGCATTTACTCCCTGAGCAGCCCCTGTGCCCACTGCACCGAGGAACTTCCCTACTGAAATGCGAGGACTTGCTTCATCAAGTCTAATCAGTTGACGGCGTAATTCGTCAAGCCAAACTGCTGCCTTTAGACCGAATGTAATCGGTACTGCAGCCTGTCCATGAGTGCGGCCGAGCATTACTGTATCTCGCTCTCTTTCAGCGATGTCTGCACAAACTCCAATCAATAAACAGAGTTGTTCTCTAAGCAAAATAATACTATCTCTTAATTGCAATGCAACAGCAGTATCTACAATGTCATTTGAAGTTGCACCTAGATGGATACACCAGCCAGCCTCGCCAGCAGCTTCTGCCATAGCCTTTGTAAGAGCCATAATGTCGTGTCTTGTTTCTGCTTCAATTTCAGAAACTCTTTCTTTGGTGACAGAGGTTGGATTTGCAATTGATTTTACGATATCATAATCAGACTGAGATACACGTCCAAGTTGCATATGTGCCCAAATCAATGCTCTCTCAACCTCTAATTGTCTTTCATGTCGCCCAACCTCAGACCAAATGTGTTTGAAGTCTTGACAACCATATCGATAATCTAGCGGACAGAATGCCATGATGCTGTGGTTTTGCCGCCGCTTCTTCAACCTTGCCTTTGAAATTCATGCGCATTATTAGACAAAAATGGCTATGAACGCAGTACTATGCATCATCTACATTGACTGGACTCATTACCAAACGAATGAGAATAATGGCTAGGCAGGTAGAGAATGAGAATGCAACCCCTACATACACTGAAATGTTGAACCACATCATTCCCACTCCAATTAATGACATATAGGATATGACTTGACAAATTGCTGAAGCCATTTTCAATTTGTTAACTCGTTCTATACTCAGTTCACCATCATGCTCAAGAAGAAATGTATATATTAAGAAGTATATTCCTTGAAATGGTAATGTTGCAGCAATAATTGCCAAGGCTATTTCACGAATAAATTTTGGATCTGTTTCTTGGGCAATGCCCTGAAAAAGCATAAATGCAGTATTTGTTCCAAGAAGAGCGGCCATTATTGTCCAACGCTTATCTTGTGAAGATGTTCGGCTTTCAACATTAACCGAATT
>JABIGP010000096.1 GCA_018650105.1 Methanobacteriota archaeon | reverse complement strand
ACCGTGAATCATTCTTACTCTCCATGCCAAATCTATAATCAAGATTGATGCTCCTACGGCCAAAGTACTCCACCAAAGAGCACCTAACGATGTATCATTCCCAACTAGGACATCAAATGGTGTAGAATTTTGATACAAAATAGCACCACAAATAACACCGGTTATGCTGACAACATACCATGTACTAACTATGATATCAAGTTTTGAACCACTCAAAATATCCTTCAAACTAGGCCTTCCAATAACCGACATACTCGCGTAGGCGATAACTGCAGATGCAGTTAGCATTATTGTCCAATCTGCTCCTTGTAGCATTAAATCTAGAGTCCAAATAAATATTGCTGGCTTGGCCCAAACAAGCCAGTGCTCATTATTGACCCTTCTTTCTTTATGATCCATCCAAGCAGCCCATCCCATTCCAAGGAGCAAAACTAGCACTCTGGTCCAGCCAAGAATCGCATTATCATCAAGGGACATAATACGCGGGTGGCGGCAATCACCTTAAAGACGGCCTTCTTGGAGCAACCAATACCCCCAATGGAGGACCTCTCATGGATATCGAAACTAGACTAACTCAAGTGGCTTCGGTCATTAAGCAAATTGATGACCCAAAGGTTCCTCGAAACATTAGACGCCAAGCCAAGGAAACTTGTGATTTATGGCTCCTCAACAAAACAAAGAAACTTGATGTGAGAATTGCAATGTCTCAATCAAAGTTGGAAGAACTATACGAGGACCCAAATATTCCTCCAGAATTTGGAACACTTATTTTAATGATTAACACTGAATTAGAAAAAATACTAATTGAAGTATTGTGAAATCATTCTTCTTCTGCCAATTCAACTAACTGCTCTAGCATTTCTCGTGATTTAGGGTTGATTATTCCATCTGCCAACAATTTTTCTAATTCCTTGTATTGTGATTTCTCCATGAGTTCTTTCGCACCTTGAGTTATCAATCCCCTTTGGTCATTTGTTAGTTTCCCATATTGCAATACATGCTCAGCTGAAAATCGTGAAGACTTCAAGAGTACCTCCTTGTCAGTCAAACCTAGAGTTGCTTGTAATTCTCTAAGTGTCTTTGTCTCGTATAATGAGATATTACCATCCTTTAGGGCATTTTTCCATGCTTCATCAATTGTAGGGGCTCTCTCTGAAAGAAGTATTGCGATTGGACGGGTTGCTTCGATATTCTCTAAGACAATTTTTATTATTACAGCGAATGGTACTGCTAAAATCATTCCCAATATCCCCCATAGCCAGAATGAAAAGGCAGTTACTAACAACAGAATTACCGGTGATAAATCCAAGGCTCTTCCAGCCCAACGAGTTTCTATTACATTACCCCATAGTTGTTGATTGGTAAGTAATAGGACTACCAACAATAAGAGCGCACCTGGATTAAGTAATATTAAACCAAGAATAATAGGAGGGATTGTTGCAAATAATGAACCGATATATGGTACATAATTTAGTAAGAATGTTAGCAATGCCCAGGTGAACCACAAATCAATCCCGAAAATGGCCATGATAATTCCTGCAATAACTGCCGTACCAACTCCTACACCCGTTTTTACAACAATATATGTGTTAACGCTGGATTCAATTTGATCTCTAATCATTTGCACTTTTTCATTTGCTCCACCGGGCCACGCTCGTTCTATTCTGCCCGGCAATAAACTGGCTTCAAAAATAATGAATATCAAAAAGAATGTTACTGTCAGACTAGTCGTCAGTGCGCTTCCAGTACTCGACATCATTCCGACCAACACATCCGATAATTGCTGATTATCCGATAGTAATCCCAATTGAGACAAATCACTACCTAAATTAGAATCTGAACCACCCACAGCGTCAATAATTACAGGGCCTACTATTGGCATCTGTTTGATTTTCGACCACTTTTTGTCTAAGCGATGGTTATACTGTTGCATTGTATCCTCATCACTCACTAAATCATCTGCCTGTTGATATGCGAAAAAAGCCGCACTACTAACAAGCATTAAGCTAAACATTAGCATTGTGAAGTATGAAAGAATTATCGGAAATCCACTTATTGATAATTTATCAGCACCTGGTTTTAGTACAAAATATATTCCTAATGCAATGAAAAATGGCTGCAATACTCCTTCTAAATAGATCATTGCTACAGTAAGAAGAGTAATTATTACCAGAACATTAGCTGCTGTTGATAAACGTCTGTCAAATAATCCGACATCCAAGGAATCCGCACTTTGCTCCATGTACATCCATCCTCTTATCATTCTTCAATATGCCACCCGAAAGGATGCACTTTTACTCTTCTTGGCTTGAATTTGTGTTGTTCGCATCTATTAGTTCAGCATCTGATAACTTTAATGAAAGCAATGCAGAACATAGCATCAGTAATCCACACAAATGGAATGCGGTGTGATAATCCCACGGATATGTGCCGCTCGAAGTCATTACCCACACGATTCCCCCTGAAATTGGACCAAGTATTCTTGCAAATGCTCCAAGAGATTCATTTGCACCCATTACCACACCCAACTCATAACCTTCCGCCTTAGCAAATTGTGCTAATAATGTCGAAGAAGAAGGCTGGAATAACCCACTGCCAATAGATAACAAACCTGTTACTGATAGGATGTGAATCCATGCGTATTCTGGCTGTGAATATGGAATTAATACCAATCCCGCGCCCGTTAACAATGCAGCAAATGTTAGCAATTTACGTGAACCAAATCGTTTGGTCATTGGCCCTATTAGAAAACCCTGCGTGATTATTCCAGTCACACCAATCATAGCAAAAATTCGACCGTTATCTGCTTCATTGAAACCAAGTCCACCATCCACAGTTGGCATTCCTGTAAAGAGAATGAAGATTGCATGCATTATTGTGAAGCCAAAGGTGAAGAGCATAGCGACCCATATAATCAGTGCAATTGAGCCCTCACCCAGCATTTTCTTGGAGTTTGCATACATATTCTTCATCTGCTTCTTCCAAGTTCTTGATGTATCGACTTTTCTCATTTCAGGAGTTAATGATTCTGGTAAATTTCTAATTGCAATCAATAAAGACACTGTAGACAACACACTTGCTAAAACACAAGGAAGTAGGTAAGGATATGTCTCAAAAATAGTGTTTTGGAAAGTTTCCCATCTCAATGCCGGAGCTGATAATTCCCCTCCCAAAAAGGGACCAATGGTGAATCCCAAACCGAATGCTGCCCCAATTAACCCCATCCTTGTTGCCAATTGCTTAGGATTACTTACATCGCCAATATATGCTCTAGCAACAGCAATATTACCATTGAAGACCCCTGCTAAAAATCTCGCTCCAAGAGCCATCGCCAAGGTATTTGAAAGACCAAATAGCGCAAAAAATACGGTATTGCCAATTAGTCCAACCATCAATACCGGCCTACGACCAATGCGGTCACTCAATGAGCCCCAAAACGGAGAGAAGAGAAATTGTGCTGCTGAATAAGAGGTCATTAGTAATCCAACCCAAAGACCGACTTCAGTCACTCCCTCGGAACCTGCCAAATCTTCTACGAGATAAGTTAGAAATGGAATTACTATTCCAAATCCGATCATATCTATCATCGTAACAAGAAACAGAACAATCAATGCGCCTTTACTGGCATCTTTGACTTTGTCTGAGTCAACCATTACTGCACCACCATCTCAAAGGGCAAGACTCACCCTTTTGTAATAGGCGGCTGATTATCAATAATGCAAACGATTTGTTGATAGTGATAGCAAATCAAGCGGTGGTAACTGAGGTATTAGAAGGTGTCAAGCGGTCTATGACTGCCTCTAAACGCTCAACTAAACTTGCTTTGTCAGAGTGCTTAACTAACGCATGTTGCATTACTTCATCCAATGTGTCTACTGCAATAATATCAACCATCTTTTCGTACTTATCATCCAAGAGTACATCTTGCATATTAGCCCGAGGAATTACCACTGTTTTGATTCCACATTTTGCAGCAGCCTCGATTTTCGCAGTTACACCACCAATAGGCAATACTTCTCCACGTACCGATAATGAACCAGTCATGGCTAAATCTTGACGAATTGGGATGTTTTCCAATGCTGAGATGATTGCTGTTGCAATAGTGATAGACGCCGAATCTCCATCTACGCCATGAGTGTTTACGAATTGAATGTGTATATCATAATCAGAAACATCCTTTCCTGTTAACTTCTTGATAACTGCACTGACATTTGTCACTGATTCCTTTGCCAAATCAGATAGCCCTCCAGTAGCATGTATCTTTCCACCGCCACCTTGGCTAGGAGTGACCAATGCCTCAACAGGAAGCATGATTCCACTAAAATCTGATAATCCGGAATTTGCACCCAATACTGCTAATCCATTTACTCTTCCAACTCTTTCACCTGTGCTTACAATTTGTGAGTAATCAAGTCTTCTCTCAATCATTCTATCAGCAACCTGTTGCTCAAGAGGTTTTGCTATCTCTCTCGCCATTAGAACATGCTGAGCAGTTGTATGAGGGGCGTTTTCTTCCATTGCTAAATCTCCAGCAATTCTTACTAAACCACCAAGTTCACGTAGTCTCAAGGAAAGCTTACCACGGCGTCCTGCCCTTCTTTGTGCTTCTCTAAGGATAATGCTAACACCACTCTTATCAAAATGTGGAATCTCGCGAACTGTATCTATATCTCTCAATACTTCTTGCGCAATAAATCGGATTAAACGACGGCGATTACGAGCAGTGTCTGGCATTTCAGAGTTAACATATACTTCATATCCATATCCTCTAATCCTACTTCTTAGAGCAGGATGCATTCCCTGAATTGCATCCAAGTTACCAGCTGCAATGAGAATAAAGTCACATGGAACTGGTTCTGTCTTTGTTAGAGCGCCGCTAGAGCGTTCGGAACGTCCAGAGATAGAGAATGCTCTTTCTTGCATTGCTGTGAGAAGCGCTTGTTGTTCTTCCAAACGAAGTAAATTTACTTCGTCAATATAGAGAACCCCTTTGTTAGCCCTGTGAATCGCACCTGGTTCAACTCTATCATGTGCTGATGTTTCCATACCACCTGATTGGAAAGGGTCGTGACGAACGTCGCCAAGCAAAGAACCTGAAAGAGTCGCTGTCGCATCTACAAATGGAGGTGCATCACCTTGCTCATGCTTGACCAATAATTTTGGAATCCTGCTTTCATCAACTGAACCTAAACGGCTACGGATGAACATATATCCGAATGCCAATAGGAAACCTCCGAATAATAATGTCATGATATCTCCAGATTGTAATGCCGCGACAAACAATAGAAGACCAATTAATCCAAATGCCAGAAGTAGTACTTTTTGCGACTTAGCCTTTTGTTGACGTATCGCTTCTTTTTGGACCTTGATAATTCGGTCACCACGACCTGCTGGCACCGAGCGAACTCTAGGTTCATTCTCATCGTCTTCATTAGGATAAACCAAAATATCTTCAAGTGAATCTGCCGGTAAAAGGTCGGTCATTGATCTTGCAAGCATTGATTTCCCTGTACCAGGGTCACCAATCATTAGCATGTGCCTACGTTGTTCAGCGGCTTTTTTGATTACGATTGAACCTGCTTCTTGGCCAATAACTTGGTCTACTAATCTCTTAGGGATTGGTACATCTTCAGTGGAACTGAATTCAACGCCTTCAATCCATTCATCAATACTAGACTGTAGAACTTCATCAGAACCTTTCGGCTCTGGAGCCCAAACTGTGACCTCGGTTTCATCAATTTCAACAGCATCATTCTGTTCTAGAACGACGTCGGTAGGAACCTCTTTTTCAAGGTCACCTCCGCTCTCATTATCTTCTGCCACGATATCCCCTCACATTGCTCCCCTTTAGGGGTTTAGATTTCATTATTATCGACAATAGTCACTAAAAGACGCACTCAAAGCCTGTTGGCTCAAAGTTTTCCTTCTAGGTATTGCTGTCCATAATGTTGCCATTGCTCCATTGTCCATCCGACTGGTAATCCGTTTGCAGGTACAGGTGGCCCCATTACAGGAGCCTGTGGAATAACTGGTTGTTGAACTACTGGCTGTGGCATTGGTGCTACTGGCTGTTGGAACATTTGTTGTGTTCCACCATACATAGAGTTAGCAACTAAATCATTTGCTGGAAGGTCAGCGCCCCACTTGACTTCTTCAGGTGAATTGCCTCCACGCATTAGCATCAATCCTACTAATAGTGCTGTTATTATCACAAATGCAACGATTGCAATCATCATCATCATGTTGCCTGATTCATCACTTGTTTCAGAATTGCTCTGAACTTCTTCAACCGGACATTCTGCACGTGGGTCTTCACAAGCAGGTCCAAGTTCAGTTTCAAGTTCTGTCAACTGAGTTTCCAATTCAGTAGTGTCTTCAGTCGACTCTGAAATTTGTAATTTCAATTCTTCCTTACTTGCTAATAGATCTGCTAAATAGTCACTGAACATTGTATCATCCATATCTGCAATTGCAGGTATT
>JABIGP010000100.1 GCA_018650105.1 Methanobacteriota archaeon | reverse complement strand
CATCGCATCAAACTATAACCCTGTTCAATCATTCTCATTGATAAGTCGCTGTCTTGGCAACTGATGAATGATTCATCCCAGCCACCCACATCCACAACCGCTGAACGGAGGTGTGTTGCAAATGCTGGTATCTTTGTTGAACCAGATGATTTGAAATTGTCAAATTGCCCTCCTCCACTACCTAAGGGTGAGGAAAGGGCACCTTCTACCCATGATTCAAACATTCCCAACTTGCCTTGCCGTGATACCACCTTTACTCCCAAAGCACCCAGTGGTGGTAAATTATTTTCTTTACCTTCGGCTTCTATTTTTCCCCAAGAACTCATTCGAGCAGAAATATGGTTTTGAGGAACGATACTGTGTCCAATTAATTCAATCATATGAGTTACTGAAGGAGGTATCAATTCAAGTGCAAGGTTCCTGGCATTGGATACATACTTGGCAGGATTTTGTGCCAATTCAATTTGTGGGCCATTATTTTGTTTGGATTTTTCTATTACAAGATTAATTTCATCAATCGTATTATCAGTTGAACCACCATCTAATACCAATATCATGTGGTCCTTCGCAGGATAGTCTTGTAATATCAATGAGTCAAGACATTTTCCAATGTGCCCTTCTTCATTTAGCACAGGGATAACTGTGGCTATTGAAGGCCCTTCGTGCACAGTCATAATTGTTGGCCATAAGTGAAAGACTTTGACACTTCGCCCTCAATTTACTACTAAAGGCAAGTTCATCAAGTGGCAACAAGTCGACCAAAACATGTCAGCACCGCTACTCCGACTAACTGGAGTGGGCGAAGGTATTGAGATTAGTATCGAGACAACTCTTAGTGGAGCAGACTCTCCCAAAAAAGTCGCTGAATCAATTCTGCAATTATTTCCAGAGTTCCCCATTCCGGAGAATTGTGAAGAACCAATACTTGGAAAAGGCTCCAATTCAAATTGGAAGGCCACACAAATAGACCTTGCACATTTTTTGAAAATGCTTCATCAACAGAGAATTTTGGATACATCATTAGATGCAATGAGCAGAAAAATGAATGGGGATACAACTGTATTTGATTTGTCAAGACAAGCTGCGTTAGCCGGAAAAGTATCTTTTCCTCTGCCTGATGAAATTCCTCTCGGCGGAGTGTTCACTGTGAGGCTTACAAGTGATGGTTTGCGTGATTGGCTAGAGGCTGCAACATGGCATTCCGGAAGAGATACCGTGCCTCGAAAAATAGGTGATGACAATACAATGAATGCTGACGGCGAGGCTGCAACTTGGATTTGACTGAAGCCAATTCAATATCATTAGAGAATGCGAGTGAAAATTATGGAAGACGCGGTGTGGTTGCGTGAAATGCTTTCACTTGAAATGGAAGTTCGACCGCCAAGAAACCTAAAGGCAGAACAAAAATTTCTTGACGGAAATGTTGCAACCCTAAGACATGACGGCAGGATTATTGGCTATACCGATCTTCGTGATTACGGCAAAACTGCAGAAATTACAACATTTATTATTGACCCAAAATATAGAGGGATGGGTAATGCTAGTAAATTAGTTCTAAAGGCAATAGAAAGTTGCCCACAACAGATAATTCTATGTTGTACAAAAAACCCAAAAATGGCTAAAGTATTGGAAAATTGTGGCTTTGAAATAACTCATTGGCCAGGATTAAAAGAATATTTTTTGTTAACAATAAATACTATCAAAAGAATATTTTCAATGATTTTCCGATTTGAATTCAAACGGTTATGGATTCAGGCCAAAGGATTCATGAAATACAAGATATACAAATTGGAAAAACAATAATTCTCAAACCTGTTGCAAGAATTGCGCAATTTTTCTATCCGAACCAATCCATTCAATATCCAACAATTTATCCGTTGGATGCCACATTAATTGCGAATGTGCGGTGAGAAGTTCTGTATTATCGATGTTAATCCTTCCATCGGGATTACATTTTACAAGGTGAAGACATATTTCTTTGTCAGTTAATTGATGATGCCATGTTCCAACATTTGCAATTGCCTTTACTTCAATTGCTAACTCTTCCATTATTTCTCTTTCAATCGCAGCAAAAGATGTTTCACCTGATTCCAATTTCCCGCCAGGAAATTCCCACATATTTGCAAATTCATCACCTTCAATTCGTTTGGCAATCAGGAATGTGTCTTTATGTTCTATCAGTGCAGCAGCCACTTCAATTACAGGCAAGAATAACATATGTGCGATACAATCCTTGAGAATATTGTGACAATTGTCAATCGAATAATTTGATTCAAGTGGTAAGTGAAGGAAAAAACAAGGCAACTGCCTCGAATATTTATCCTTGAGTTGCAAGTTTTGTATTGTGTTTAGAGTTCGGTATAATGTTTCATTGCACAAATATTCACCCGCATCATCACTGAATATTACTTGATTGGAAAAATTCTCAAGTTTCCAATATCGGTGCTGAATATTTGAGGCCAAGTCACCATCGCCTGAGATTGTTGATGAAACTACTTTCCTACCACTATTATCGGGTATTCGCATGTCCAAAATATCCTTGGCAACTCTTTCAATTCTTGGAAACTGTGACTTTTCAGCAAGACCGATATGGATTATTGCATCATAATACACATGATTTTGCAGTAATTGTGAGACCACATTAGAACCTTCTAAGTCAACCGATAATTCAATTGTATCAATTTCTACTTGGATGGAATCAAGTTGAACATTTCTGGCATTCTTCCATGGGTCATTAACGGTGATACTTTGGGGGAAAGAATCAGCCACTTGCCATGAGATATTGGTTTGGTGTTGGGCGAAGGGGTGAAAGCCAGTCAGTAGAACTTTCATCATTGCACCCGACTTCTGCTAATCGTCTAAGTTTTTGATGTAATTGGCACAAAACAGCCGTCATATTGACAAAGCCCCAGCCACAGTTGATGACTGAGGCGGAGAAATATGGATGACATAGTTGTGCAATTTCCTGTCGAGAAGAAGGGGTTGCGGCCACTATCTCTAATCAAAGAGATTTGGCGAGAAATTACTTTCGGAGTTGGAATGTGGGGCACACTACGCCCACTAGTTGCAGCATTAGCCGCTGCTGTCCCATTACTATTCTTAGGTCAACACTTCAACCGAAAGCATAGGAGGGCAATGGATTGGACACTCTTACAGATTCCATTGGCATTAACTGTAGTTCTATGGGTTGCACTTTGGGCGTATTCAATTTTTGATGCTTGGAGAGATGCAACCAAAATGGTAGCTTCTAAAAAATAATTCAATTATTAAATTCAATCCATTCAGATTGAGAACCTGTAGTTCTATACCAATTCTTATTGTCATGGACAATCCATTCATATCCATTATCATCGACTTGTGTAGCGACTAGACTTGTTGCTGGAGTGAGGTTTACTGCTTCCGCAATTGGGAGTGATGGCACTTCTTTTTCAGATTCCAGTACCATATGTGTTTGGTCAAAGGAATTCTCACTCAATAATAGATCGGAATCAATTCTCGATTTCATCATATCATATTCCATCAGTAATCTTTGGAAATGAGCTGGTGATATCCTTTCATCTGCAAATTCGTTTCTAATATCACCAAACACTTGCTCCAACCCCTCAACAGTTGTTTCATTCGCTAGTGATTCCATCAAATTTCTTAGCAAGTGTTTTTGTTTATTCCTCAGAACAATTGTCACAATTGCACCAATTGCTGGGAATAGTATTGCAAGAAGTAGTCCTATTGCATCAAGATTTATCGAGCCGTCATCATTTTTAATATTGGAATTTGATGACAAATCTATGCTTGAATCCTCGGTATCATCTTTACATCCATCCGAATCTACATCTGTTTCAGAATCGGAAATCCAACCGGTCTCGCCTCTGGGACAAGTGTCAGAATTATCCTCAACTCCATCATTATCATCATCGCTATCCTCAGTAGCATCAAAGCAGCCATCACCATCAAGATCTAACTGTGGATTTGAAGTCCATTCAGTTTTTCCTAACTGACAACTATCGTCAACATCTAGAATTGCGTCATTATCATCATCTGCATCTTCAGACAAATCATTGCAACCATCGCCATCATAGTCAGTTGTTAAGTTTGAAACCCATCCAGTTGAACCTTTAGGACAAATTTCATTTGTATCCAATAAACCATCATTATCATCATCTGAATCCTCATTATTGTCATTGCACCCATCTAAATCATAGTCAACTGAGGCATCAGATGTCCATTCTAATAGTCCAGTAGGGCATAAATCCAAATCGTCCGTTATTCCATCATTGTCATCATCTAAATCCTCTGAAGAGTCTTTACAGCCATCTCCATCATAATCGGTAAAGGTCCCAGAGTTCCAACCAATTTCACCTTTGTCGCAAAGGTCATCGCCGTCAGATAATCCATCGTTGTCATCATCAAGGTCTTCTGATTGATCTCGACAGCCATCACCATCTTTGTCAGTATTTTGATTTGATTGCCAGTTTAGAGAACCCTTTGGGCAGTAATCATTGAAATCAACAACTCCATCGTTATCATCATCATCGTCTTCAGAAGCATCTACGCATCCATCGGAATCATGGTCATTGGCCGAATTTGATGTCCATCCTTTTGTACCAACTTGGCAGAGGTCACCCACATCCAGTATGCCATCTGAATCATCATCTACGTCTTCAGAAGAATCTTCACAACCATCTAAGTCATAGTCAGTTGCAAGATTTGAAGTCCAACCAACCAATCCTGCTGGACATGAGTCCTGTAAATCTGAAACTCCATCGCCATCATCATCGTCATCCTCGGTGGAATCTCTGCATCCATCTCCATCCAAATCATTGCTAGAAGATGATATCCAACCATTTTCACCATCAGGGCACAAATCCAATGAATCTACTATCTCATCGTTGTCGCGGTCAAAATCTTCACTAGAATCTCTACAACCGTCACCATCAGAATCAGTCATTGTGTTAGATTGCCAGTTCAATTCACCTCTCGGACAATTATCTTGAAGGTTAGATACACCATCATTATCATCATCTAATTCTTCACTACTGCCATCTTTGCATCCATCACCATCATAATCAGTTGTGGCATTTGAAATCCAACCCAATTCTCCCTTTTCGCAACTATCAGATATATCTAGGACCGAATCATTATCATCATCTAAATCTTCACCACTGTCTTCGCATCCATCACCATCATGGTCATTAGCAATTTCTGAAATCCATCCTGTGCTACCTAATTGACATAAGTCAAGCGCATCACTAATTCCATCATTATCATCGTCAAAATCTTCTGTCTCATCCATGCACCCATCTGCATCATAATCTGTATTAGAATCTGGCAGCCAACCTATTTCTCCCTTTGAACAATTGTCTATAGTATCGTATATTCCATCATTATCATCATCGAGATCTTCACCTGAATCTTGACAACCATCGGAGTCATGGTCGGTCGTTGAACTACTAACCCAGCCAAAATCAACTGTACAATTATCAGTAACATCAAGGATACCGTCACCATCATCATCATAGTCTTCCTCATCCGATTCAAAGAAAATCATTGACCTTAATTCATCATGGCTTTCATATATTGAATTTTGATTTATACTCACATAATTGGAAGAATATGTGCCTAAGACCCATAAATTTCCTGTCGCGTTTTGTTGAATCTGAGTATCCAAGTCCCGGTATTGCCAATTTTGGACTGGATACGAATAATCATACAACTCACCCTCAACTATTGTGATGTTTGAGAAGAAATTATTTTGCGACAAAGAACCTATGAAGAATGCTGTGTTTTCGTAGTTTATCAATGTACCATTTATCGTGATATCACTATTGACACTGCCTGCTATTAGCAAACCGTTAGTAGAATTGATCATTGAAAAAATTTCAGTCCCCGAAGGAAATATGTGGCTCCATGTTCGCGTACCTGATGAATCGTAATGTTGAACATAACCGCAATCTTGACCGTTTTGATTTCCGCAAATTGTACCAATTGTGTGGGTTGCAGTCTGTTGATATCGAGCAGAACCTGCAACCCAATAACCCCCATTTCCGTCTAAAACAAATGAAGTAATGGTATTAGGGCCAAAATTACCAATTGACTGAGGGTTTGTGAGATATGGTTGGCTAATTCCTTTAACCCATTGCCAAGAACCTGCATTGTTTATTTTTGTAACATGTAATCCTTCGGAAGGAGTGGTAGATGAATAGCCATCATAACTGGAAACTCTTCCGCTTGTGGTAATGAAAACATCTTGCCCATCTGTTTCAATATGTATTGAATCCCAATAAGCAGTTGTGCTGGTGCCGAATTTTGAGATCCACATTACAGTGCCCGTATTGGAAGTCAATTGTGCCACAAATCCATGAGCTTGGTTGCCCGAAACTGTTTCACTATCCCAGTCCAAAATAATACCTCCCACCATAGATCCAATTACGATAACTTTGCCCGAATCCACAATTAAATCATAACCAACTGAATTAATTGCACTTGTTCTATTATCCATTAGAGCCCAATCAAATGAACCTGATTGGTTTACTTTGGCGATGAATGCTCTATTCCCTGGACCTGATACCACGCCAGGGTCATCTAGTGAAATATTACCAAAATTGATTTCATTGTAACTATACCCTTGTGTTCTAATTATTCCTGTAATGTACGCATCACCAAATTGATCTATTTCAATCGCATTGACTGCACTGTAACCATTGGAATTCCAAGTTGAAGATGCATTAACGGCCCACATCCATTTTCCAAAAGCATCGATTTTGGCGACAAATAGGGCTTCGTGATAATAGCAAAAATTGTTGTTTGGAGATGAACCGCAAGTTGAATTTAAAGTAATGTTTCC
The DNA here is from genome assembly GCA_018650105.1 of Methanobacteriota archaeon. GTDB lineage: Archaea > Thermoplasmatota > Poseidoniia > Poseidoniales > Poseidoniaceae > MGIIa-L1. The sequence goes on along the minus strand of JABIGP010000100.1, from coordinate 338 downwards.
TAACTCCATGCTTCCCCTGTATGTACCAGCAACAAATGCACCTCCACTTGGAATCGCAATAAATGTTGAGATAAAAATACTACAATCTATATCCGAATAGTAATAACATGTAGCGAAGCCAGAATTAGCAACTCCAGTATAACCGTAATCAGTTGCCATTGTTTCTTCGGAAAAAGAAAATGCGACATCATCTCTGCAACCATCAGAATCTCTATCTGTATTGTTGTTGGAAACCCAATTAGTCATTCCAAAATTACAACTATCGTTTGAATCATTTATTCCATCTCCGTCATCATCTAAATCTTCTAATACGTCATGACAACCATCTTTATCAAAAT
>JABIGP010000065.1 GCA_018650105.1 Methanobacteriota archaeon | reverse complement strand
TGCAATGGATGCTCCATTACCGCCAGCACCTATGCCATTACCTCCTGCTCCAGCAATGGATGCTCCATTACCTCCAGCACCTATGCCATTACCCCCTGCTCCAGCAATGGATGCTCCATTACCACCAGCACCAATGCCACTACCTCCTGCCCCAGCAATGGATGCTCCATTACCGCCAGCGCCAGAACCAGTCGCACAACCACTTCCAGAACCATTGCCAATTCCAGCGCCTGCCCCAGTAGTTGATACGGCGGAGGAATCATCTTACGGAGATCTATGGGCAAAACGTTCAGATAAGCCACTTCAACAAATATATGGGCATATTGACCGAATTACAGATTCTGATGCCGGCTCTTTGCTAGACAGATATGCCGACAGATTCGGACATTCGCTTGACCGAGATATCATTGTTCTTAGAAAGCAGGAAACAGATAATAAAATTTCAGAAATAAGAGATGCCCCTACTGTAGAATTGTTGGGTCAAGAACCTGCTGGATTAGAAATTAATGACGACATGAATTTACTTGATCAATTATCAGCAGTTGAAAATGAATTGCGTTCATTAAAGCCAGAATATCAATCTGCTAAGAGCTCTGGCGATACAGCCTTATTGGCACAAATAAAGCCTCAATTGGAAGCATTGATTGCACAAAGAAAAGAAATAAAATCAATTATTGCTTCTAGTGAAGTAGCACCAGAGGTCGAAGAAACATTTGTCGCTGAAGAAGCAGACGGAGAAGATATTTTCGTTTCATTCGTTACAATCGTTGATGAGTTATTAGGTTCAAGTCTCCCTCAAGAAGTTGTTGAGGAATTCATTTCTAGCCCTGATTTTGAGATATATCAACAAGTCGGTAGCGACCCACAATCCGCGGATGAAGAATTGCGAGCCGCATTCTTTTCCATAGTGGATGGCCAACTAGGCAATATGGGTGAAGAAGAAATACAAGCATTCGTCGAATCAGAACAGTTTGAAATTTATCAAGCGGTTGGAAGTATGTATTAGTGAGCGTGAGAATATGGGACTACTCGATAAAGCAGGAAATGTTGGAAAAACAGAAGACAAACCGAAGGCAGTTGCAAAAGCAATACCGAAAGCAGTTGCAAAGGCACCTGCATCAATTGCTGTCACTCCAGAAGCAAAAAAAGTTGTTTCCAAGAAACCAGCAAAGGCAAAGAAAGTAAGAACTCCACGCACAACAGGATTACCAGATGGTTTTGAATTGGCATCAGCAATGAATCGCTCAATTAGTTGGTGGATTAATTTCGTAGTAAATTTCTCAATACTCTTTGCGGCTCTTGCTATGACTGCAAACGATACAGGCGTAACTACCACGATTCTTTTCGCTGTTTCGGGCATAATGATTATTCTTAACGTAATTGTGATTCCACTAAAAACTGGTAGAACAATCGGGCACTTTGTTTCAAGAACAAAATATATCACGGCGTCAGGCGATAAAGCGAATGTGTTTCATTCAGTACTTGCCAATACCGTCGGATTCTTTGCCCTGATGGGAGTCATTGTAGTTGGAATAGTTGTTTCTGATGTAGAAACTGATGATGCAGTTGGAATCACAATGATTGCTATAGGTGTTATTTTCATCATATTATGGTTTGTTAACAGAAACTTCAAGAAAAATAGTGACATGGATCAAGGTCTTTACGACTTGATTTTTAGTGCATATTTGGTTAAGCACATACCGGCAGAAGGTGAGGAAGCAGCATCTGGAATTTGGGGCAGACTTGAGAATGCCGGAGAATGGGGTGATAAGATGATTTCTAAGCGTGAAGCAAATGCCAAAAAGTCTGAAGAAAAGGCTGCTGCCAAGGCCAAAAAAGCCGAAGAGGCCGCAGCACAGGAATCCGTGGATGAGCCAAAAAAGTCTGCCAAAAAATCAAAGGATGAATAATACGCCCTTCTTTAGATAGCCATGCTAAATAAAAATGGGTGTGCAAGCATCATACTATTATTGCTGATACTTTCAGCAACAATATTTTCTCTCTTATTCACGCAATTAACATTCACTGCATATGTTATTCTCGCATTACTTTTCGGCATTGTAGCCATTAATTTATTTATTGAGATTATTGTACTGATGATATTTAGGCAGCCAATAAGAAAAAAACCAAGCATTGAATTGGAAACCTGGAAAGAATTGACAACCGATTGCCGCGGAATAGAAGCGAGGGCGCTGCTAAATCGCAAAAATGACAAAAGTCCTTTGATATTAATTATTCACGGATGGCGGAGTAGTGCCGAATCCGTTCGTGACCGTGCTGAATGGTTTTGTGAGAGAGGATGGCATGCCTTGATTATCGAGATGCCAGGTCATGGCGAGGCAATGGCGGTAGACAAATGGACCGCTATACGCGTGGTAGAACATACAGTAGAATTGATGGATTCACTGGATGAGATGTTGCCACAAAAAGAGATTAGCAATATTGTATTTTATGGTCATTCTATGGGGGGGTTTGTGGCTCTCAATCTATCAAAAAGAATAGATCGGTATTATTGGGGAAGCAAAGTCAAGGGGTGGATACTTGAATCTCCCATGACTAAATATTCAATGGTTTATGAAAATTCTATGAGACATTTCATGGTTCCAAAATTATTACACACTCAAATAAAAAACAGATTATTTGCACACTTTAATGAACTTCACCCAAATGAAAAACCGATAAAATTGCTTTCACAATTAGACGTGCCTATTTGGGGATTGCCCAAACAACCAACGCTCGTCATACAAGCAGGAGAAGATAAGGTGCTGGGGAGGACTCATTATGAATTGCTGGTTTCTTCGATGAAGGATACCGGATTAGAGGAGAATCTAACAGCACATATCTTAGAAAAAATGAAACATTCAGGAGAGCGAACTAATAGTGCTAGAAATGAACTAATCAGCAAGTGGTTAGATGGGTTGGGGATTGAATAATCACTCTTCTTCAGAATCACTCACGGTTTCTGCCTGTTCCTTGGCTAACTCGCGCATATCATCAACTTCATCTAACTCGTCAACGATTTCCTCTCCGAGTAATGTCTCCAATACATCTTCCATTGTAACAATACCAGCGGTACCTCCGAATTCATCTCTGACTATAGCAAATTGCTGCCTCTTTTCAAGTAAAAATTCAAGGGCATGATCTACAGACTTGTCAGCATTTATCGAGACAGTGTTTTTCATAAATTCTTCAATTAGTTTTTCGGATTCATCTCTGCTGGCGGCCATTAATATTTCAGAGCGAATAACAATGCCAGAAATATCATCTATTGATTCTTCATAAATTGGTATTCGCGAAAAACGGATAATTTTGTTCTCTTGCAGTATTTCTTCAATTGTAGAAGATGCTTTGAATGCAGTCATTACAACTCTTGGGGTCATAATTTCGCTTACATTGATATCTCGTAATTTTAACAGATTGTGAATCACTGTTTCTTCATCTTCTTCAAGTATACCTTCTTCTTCACCCAAATCAACAATTGCAACAACATCGTCTCTGGTGACTAATTTATTATTTCCTTTAGGAAGGATTGATTTGAGCATCTGAATAGGTATTATAATCACAATCAATATCTTGACCAAATAGGTGAGAATAATACCAGTAATCGGAGCTAATTGTTTCCAATAGGCAGTTCCAAGTGTTTTTGGAATTATCTCAGAGAAAAATAATACAGCAATCGTGAGAATTACTGAAGCAACTGTAAGATATTCCACACCCAATACAATCTGAACTTGTGAACCCACACCAGCAGCACCCATTGTATGAGCAATTGTATTCAATGTTAGAATAGAGGTTAGAGGCTTTACTGCATCATCATCTTTCAATTGAGCCCAAGTATTACCCGATTTTTTCCCATCTTTTTGAAGCACAGCAATGTATGTATGAGGTACCGACAATACTACCGCTTCAAGTATTGAACAAATAAATGAGATTCCAAGAGCTAATACAGCATAAAAGACTAGTAATGTGATATCCATTTGTAGTCAGCGACTCCTGGCCCCTAGTTGGGTAATTGGTAGTTGTGAAGTTATAGTTCTTGATAATACCTCATTATTTTGATGAATATTATAAATAATTAAGACTCTTGATTTCAACCTTATTAAGAAGAAATCACAAGCAAGTGAAGCCTTACAGGGGTGAAACTCAAGAAGTAAACCACGCCCGCATTAAATTAGGGATTGCTATGGCTGATGAGCATGTACTGATTTGTGTTGCCTGGCCGTATGCAAATGGGCCACTTCACTTAGGACATGTTGCAGGTTGCTATTTGCCACCAGATATCCAAGCGCGATTTGAAAGAGCACGTGGAAACAGAGTCCTGATGGTCTCTGGAAGTGATGAACATGGGACACCCATCACAGTAACCGCTGAACAGAAAGGAATTAACCCCCAACAAGTAGTTGACGAATATCACGCCATTAATTCCAAGGCACTTCTAGACCTTGGATGCAGTTGGGAACCAAATATTGACTCCAGGGGAGTGGAATATGGAGGTTCACTATTCAATAGAACCTCAGATCCAATGCATAAAGAAATTGTGCAGGACAATTTCACCTCCTTGATGAATGCTGGATTGTTCGAAAGAAAAACTACTCAGCAATACTATGAAACAAATAATGAGGGAATTGGTAGGTTCTTGCCAGATAGATATGTTGAAGGGATTTGCCCATCTTGTAAGGAAGATGGTGCTAGAGGCGACCAGTGCGATGCATGTGGGGCAACATATGAATCAACAGAGTTACAAAATCCAGTATCAAAAATGAATCCACAAGCAAAGATAGAAATTCGAGATACCGATCACTTCTTTTATCGCTTAGATTTGTTTCAACAAGCATTACAGCAACATGCTTCAGAACGACAAACTGTATGGAAGTCAAATGTTAGAGCCATGACAAAACAATGGCTGGACATGGGATTGCGCTCCCGTGCTGTAACAAGAGATTTAACGTGGGGAATTCCATTGCCTTTAGAGGGAGATGAGTGGAGTGGAAAGTGCGTATATGTTTGGTTTGAAGCGGTACAAGGTTACTATTCATGTGCAAAAATTTGGTCGCAGCGCCATGCAATAGATGCGGGGCACCCTAGTGGCCAAGATGCATGGAAGAAATGGTGGTGTGTTTCAAAGGATGGAACAAGTCCAAGACATCTATATTTCCTTGGCAAGGATAATATTCCATTCCACACGGTAATATGGCCAGCATTAATATTGGGAATAAATCATGCGGCGAAAGGATTAACAGCATCTGATTCTATAGAAATGCCGGCCAATGGTGATTTGGCATTGGAAGCAAATGTTCCAGCTATGGAATACCTAATGTTATCAGGTGGTCAATTTTCAAAATCACGCAAGCACGCAGTTTGGCTACCATCATTCCTTGAGAGATACAATGCTGATTATTTGAGATATTATTTGTCCATCAATATGCCTGAAAATCATGATACAGATTTCAATTGGCCTGATTTCGTTGAAAAAATTAACAGCGAACTAATCGCTGCATATGGTAACTTTGTCCACCGCGTATTGACATTAGGTGCAAGATTACCGAGTGGAGAAAGAGGTCCATTAGCCGGTATCGAAGTTGCAGAATTGACTGAAGTACATCGACTTAAACTGGAAGAAATTCATGCAATGATTACTGATTCTTTGAACAGGCACCGATACAAAGAGGCTCTACGACATGTAATGTCTGCAGCACAATATGGTAACCAAATCCTACAAGCGGCAACCCCATGGAAATATCTCAAGACAGAAGATGATTCTAATGAAAAAATACAGTCCTTATCCACACTTGCATTTGGGTGGAGACTTTCACGATTTTTAGCAATTACATCACAACCTTTCCTACCGTTTAGTTCAGTCAAATTATGGAAGGCTTTGGGGCAAACCGGTGATGTAAGCCTTGTTTCTTGGGACGATGCGATAAATTGGCAAGTCCCAATGACTTGGAATGAAGAAGATCCAACTCCTCTCTTTGAGCGACTTGATTTAGAAGTTATTCTAGAGAGTGAAAAATCGTTAGCCACAAATGCTGACGCTACAGAAAATAATCCAATAAGCGCTGTAAAAGGCGGTAAGAAAAGCAAAAAGGATAGTGAAAAAATGAATGAAGCACCAGAAGGAATTACATATTTGGATTTTGAAACATTTATGGAAGTAGATCTTAGAGTCGGAAAAATAATGAGGGTTGAAGACCATCCAAATGCTGACCGATTATACGTTGTCAAAATAGATGATGGAAGTGATGCGGAGAGAACAATTTGTGCTGGTCTAAAGAAGTATTACCAGCCTGAAGAAATGGTTGGGAAATCTGTAGTTTTTGTTGCTAATCTGAAGCCAAGACCATTGAGAGGAGTCACATCAGAAGGTATGATGCTAGCGGCTGATGATGGAAAAGACGGTGTTCGGTTGGTAACAATTGACGGCGATATTGCCACCGGTTCACAAGTACGTTAATCAAGACCAAGACGTTCATTTACTGATTTCATAGAGGCTCTAGACAATATTCTTGCCTCCTTCAATATGTCTGGTGATGATGTCCTCATTTCGACGCCCATTTCCTCAGGTAATGAAGACAGATTAATCTGTACATTGAACAATGCACCCTTTACTGCCGCGCTTGCCAATAATGCTGCAACCCCTACATCGGATGCTGCGTTACCATTTCCTTTTTCAGCAAGGCCTGGTAAGTGCTTTAGAAGTGAAAGCCCCAATTTTGCTGTTTCAAATGGTACTTCAGCTGCTTTTAGTGTACTTTGTCGTATACAATTTCTACGAGTTTCCTTTTCATCATCTGTTGTCTTTGGCATCTTAAAACAGGCCATTACTGCATCAAATGAATCACTATCTTCGTCGGCCAGTTCTCCTGAACGACTCATTATTGGTATGGCAGAATTTTGTGCCTCATCGGCAATCCCCCAACCTTCTTGCCATTTTTCTTTACCTATTGTTAAATCAGCAACCATACATGTGAGTGCTGCGGCCTGACCAAGCGCTACTGCGGCAGCAGTACCACCACCAGGAGTTGGTGATGAAGAAGCAAGTGACGATTGGAAATCTCTCAGACTCATATTCATCCAATTCATGATTCCACCGCCTTTGCAACAGCCCACTCAATTATTCTATCTTCTGCTTCAAATGGTGCGAGTTGAGAGAGTCCTAATCCACTGATTGCTGCTTGAACTAATTCCTTTTCGTCAGTAACTCCTTCTGAAGCATACCATCTTCCCGAATCAAGCATTGCAGAAAGAGGCACTAAACCTACCAATTCACTCCCAGGGACAGTGGTTTGGTGGTCTGCAGCGATGCTTTTACATGCTTCAAAAGCAATATGCATCGGGCACAAAACAACATCTCTCAAATTCATTGAAACTTGTGAAATGGAGTGACTTTCCAAAGTAACTCCCATTCCTTGAACCATCGGCAGCATACCCGGAATTCTTGTTTTTCTTCCATCGGGTTGCTTTAGTAGCCTTCCAGTTGATCTAACCAATGACCCAATTTTTTTGGCTACAATAGCATCAGGTTCATCGACATTTACATTATAGGCAACAAGAATTGTGCGTGCGCCAATTGTTATTCCACCTGACTTTTCACATTGTTCATTCCAAGACATTGGTCCAAAGTCAGGCAGGCGCGTAGATTCTGCATGTCCGGTTTCCCCTCCACTCATCCTCGCCTGTAATCCTTCATACTGCTCCTTTCGCAATGAAGACAATAGTGTTCTATCGGAGTGAGTTGCAGCGGAACCGTAAAGAAATGTCGGAGTTCCACATTCTTTGGCTACTCTTATTGCTAATTCCTTGGCTAATTCAGAGCATTGTTCCATTGTAATTCCCTGCAATGGGACAAATGGACATACATCAACTGCTCCAAGGCGAGGATGTTCCCC
>JABIGP010000160.1 GCA_018650105.1 Methanobacteriota archaeon | reverse complement strand
GCGTATTGAAGCTGCTATTGCGCCCCCTTTGACATCAATTACTAAACCATCTTCAATAGTGAAAGTGACCGGCTCATCAACTAGGTTAGATTCCCAAGATCCATCTATCACGATAGTTCCATTCATACTATTTTCTCTAGGTAATACGAATACTTTTCCTGCAGGTAAATTTGTCAGCATCTTAGGACGGTTACAAATGCCATTATCATCCATTTTCCATTCTCGCCAATTTACCTCAAATGTAACATCAGTTCCATTATCTGATTTTACATTAACAATTCTTTTTCGTCTAAACAGTGGCGACAAATCACTTATTTTACGCTTTATTTCTGTAAAATCAGCAGAGATACCTCCTTTGGTGAACATTTCGACATTCATTCCAGGCATTGTTGCAACACGAGCCCCATCTTTTAGTGCCTGACGTATCGCTTTTGTATGGGTTAAAGAGTACCTTGTAGGGGCAATAATTACCGATTGCTGGCGCATTAAATTAGCAACTGGAGTAGGTGGTTCATCTCCATGGTGGCGTCCTTTTGGCATTACTATCAACAAAACCCTGTCCGTTCTTTCTATCGCAGCCTCATGTAGTGATTGGCCAATTTCTCCCGTGGTTGGGTCACATACAATGAGCACATTATCTGCTCGACGAATATCAAGGCAAGTACAAACGACAGTCTGTGAACTATTTTTCAATAACTTAGTAATGTCATCTTTAGTTTCTATTTCATCCTCATCAGAAATTGCTTCAATCTCACTAATTTCTGCCTTTGTTCTAGTTAAATCAATTTCACTATTCGGTTCTATAGAATCGTCATCAACGACTCCAACCAAATCCTCATCATCTAATGGCGGGGGTTGTTCCTTTCCGCTTTTTCGTCGGAACGGCCTCACCATGAGTAAGCCAATCCGCTTGAAGTCTTCAATGTGTGCCAGTATTATCAATAATATTCATCATAGAATGAAAATTATTGCATCGTATATTTGATGAAGAAAGACTCTTTCGCTATCGCTATGAGTACATATGATGAATTCATTGAATTGGTAAAAGACATCTATCGCTTAGGAGCACTTCAGGGGCATTTGGGCTGGGATCAGGAAACAATAATGCCTGCTAAGGGGGCAGAAGTACGTGGTGAGATTTTAGCTTGGCTGGCTAAAGAAAGGCATTCACGCATTACTGACCCAAATCTAGGACAACTATTACTGAAGTTAGAATCAGAAAACGGACTTGATGCAGATCAATCCGCCAATGTTAGAGAAATGAGAAGAGTTTACGACAAATCGATAAAACTTCCAAGCGAATTCGTATCAAATTTTGCAAAAGTACGTTCGGAAGCATTACTGGGTTGGCAAAATGCAAGAGCAGAATCAGATTTTTCTGCATTTGAGCCACAATTGCAGAAATTAGTTGATATGACTAAACAAAAGATAGAATACTTCGGTATTGTAACAACGCCGTATGATGTCCTTCTTGATGAATACGAAGTTGGTATGACCGTTGCAGATTATGATCCGTTATTTGCAGGATTGAAGGAGAAGTTAGTACCTCTATTGCAAAAAATACTACAATCACAAAAACTCAACCCACTACCACAATTACCATCAGATCTATCATTTTCAATAGCGGCTCAAACAGAATTCTGCGAGAAAGTTTCAGCCAACATGGGTTTTGATTTTGAAGCCGGACGAATGGATGCATCCACACACCCATTTTCCGCCGGTTTATGGCCAGGAGATACACGTTTTACCACTCGTTTCGATGAGAAAGACCCGTTCTCATGTCTATACGCAGTAATGCACGAAACGGGGCATGCATTGTACGAGCAAGGTTTGGCGCGTGAATTTTCATTCACACCAAGAGGCCAAGCAGTTTCTTTGGGAGTTCATGAATCACAAAGTCGTCTATGGGAAAATCAAATTGGTAGAACCGAAGCGTTTTGGAAAGTTGCCAATCCGTGGTTTAGAGAATTATTTCCAGATGCACCTCAATGGGATGCAAAAACTTTGAACAAAATTGCCAACACAGTTTCAACAGGTTTTATTCGTGTTGAAGCAGATGAAGTGACTTATAATTTGCATGTGATGCTAAGGTACGAAATAGAAAAGAAATTATTCAATGGAGAATTAACAGTCAAAGAATTACCTAATACTTGGAATAAGATGTTTGAAGAGTGGTTTGGAGAAACAGTACCAAATGATTCACAGGGTTGCCTACAGGATGTTCATTGGTCTATGGCCGCTTTCGGCTATTTCCCAACATATACTCTTGGCAATCTATATGCTGCACAAATACTTGAGTCAATGAGTGTTGACTTAGGAGATATTGACCAGATTATTGCAGAAGGTGATTGGTCTTCTCTATTGCAATGGCTTCGTCCTCGTATTCATCATCAAGGTTCTGTGATGACCCCTGCACAATTGATAGAATCTGCAACTGGAAATCAACCTAGTCCAGACGCCTTCATTAGGTATATTGAGAGCAAGTATGGCGAACTATATTCGCTAAGCCCCAACTGATTAAGTCGTTGCCTATTGCCAAGGAGTCATTACAATTGGAGTGCCGACTTGGCCTTTTTCAACAAGTAATTTTCCTTTTTGACCAGTAATTTGGTTACGTTTGAAAACAGGAATTCCTGCAACGATTGTTATCTGTGGCCAGCCGACCAGTTTTTGCCCTCTAAAAGGACTCCATCCGACTTTAGTCCAAGTGTTTTCATCAACAACTTCTACT
>JABIGP010000072.1 GCA_018650105.1 Methanobacteriota archaeon | reverse complement strand
CTTGCGGAATCAAAAATTGCATTGATATCTTGAGCTTGTAGGCTTGAAGGAGCGCCTATGTCTTCAGCAGAAACATTGCTTAATGGAGCAATTGCTAATAACATACAAAGCACCAAAAAAACAGCCTTTTTCATGCCGCCATATTCACTATCGCTTTCACCCATCAATTCGCTTGTCGCATTAACCCGTTAATACGCTATCGCCTTCAAAGTGCGGAAATTGCCAAACTAACCACCCCTACGGGGTGGCGGAGAATCATAAAAATGGATACTGAATTCACTGCGTTTTCTCTTGACTCGGCTGTGGTAAAGGGTCATTTTGGTCAATTTCTTTTATCCCTTTATTTGCCTGAATGAATCTTATCAAAAATGTGTATATCCCGCCAATTCCGGAAATAATCAATACTATGCTCATCGGACTAATTTCTATGTGGTCAAACATACCTGGGAACTGGCCAAAACTTGCAACATCAAAGAAGACAAACAAACCGGTTAGAATTAGAGCCACAATTGACATTATTGTTCTGTCAGCCCTTCCAAATCCTCGATAATTTCTTGTTCCTGCTACTGCTTGGGCTTGTGTTCCCATGTATGAGCCCAGTAAGGTGAACCAAGCCACAACTAATCCAAAAGAAATGTCGCCAACGAAAGGAGATACTGCAATACAAACAATCCAAGTTCCATCCAACAGCCTATCAAAGGTGTGATCAAGATAATCACCCCAACGAGTTACCATTCCATTCCTTCTTGCCAAAGGTCCATCAAGACCATCTAATATAGTTGAAATTCCGATTAATAATGCACCTGCTAAAAGCAAAGTTGCTCCGAATTCATCTATTGGTGCTACCGCTATTGCAAGACCGCCGAGCAATCCTATTGGCAATGCTACCCAAGTCAGAACAGAAGGGTTTGTATTTCCTAATGAATTGAGAACTGGTTCAAAAAAAACCTCCCATTTTAATCGTAACTTTTCAAGTGCCATTCACTCCACCTTTCAATGCGAAGTTGCATTAGGGGTTGAGGTTTGTGGCTAAGTTGCTTTGTGATTCTATGCTTTTCAAGTGGTTGTTGAAAGCCAATCAATTGCCCTTGATGCATTATCTTCAACACTAAGGGATTGACATCCTTCTTCAATCCAGTCAAGTATTTCTTCGGCCAATTGTTTAGGTGCTTTTGAGTTTGAGTCAAGTTCTAGACAAGGGCTTTCTATTTCAAATTCAAGCATTTCCGACCAGACTCCGGATATCATTTCCCACTCAACATTGGCTGCTATTTTCTCTTTGGTGTATTCTCGTGATTTCAATCTCTCATCAATTGTCGCGGGACTGCAACGCAATACTACAATCGCTTCAACATCTAATAGATGGGATAAATGGCCATCGATAAATACGATTCCTGCATCTTCGCATTGCCATTTATCTGCCAATTCATGTATATCTACTGGCGCGGAATCATCATTGGAATCAATTTCTCCAAGACATTCATTTTCTTCAGCCAATTTTTTTACTGAATAAATTGTAAACCCCTTTTTTTGCAAATAATCACAAATGCTGGTTTTTCCAGTGCCGGGAGTTCCGGTAATTGCAATGCACAAATCATCTGCCATGAGGGGCCATTTGACTGAACCATTAAACATAAGCGCCCCAATGTAGTTGATAAGGGGAGTTATTGCAGATGCAAATCAAAGCCGCAACAGCGATTGTGTTAATCGTAACAGAGCCGGGAAAAGAAAACGATGTCGTTATTGAATTAGAACAAATTGAAGAGGTTTCTGAATCGTTATTATTATTCGGCGAATATGATGTTTTTGCTAAATTAGAATGTCCTGATTTCGGTTATTTATCGAATATTGTTGTCAATGTTATTCGCAATATCAAAGGCGTGGAAACAACAAAAACATTGACTGCTGCCCCCTTAATAGATTGAATATTTATTCAAAGACGTCAAGGTAGCAATTGATTATTGATAATAATAGAGAAGAATCATAGAGCAGGATGTAAACGCGGTATTTGAGCATCATGTTCGGTATGAGCAACCCTGCACAAACTCTTATGCAGATTGAGAGATATATCGATGACGGAAGAATGGAAATGTCAGAGGTAATGGCCTCTGAATTTACCAGCATGTTATTGGCTGATAAAAAAAGAGCTGTTGATTCTCAAGTAATGCTGGTAAAGGGTCTTAGATTATATTGTGACGTATTACTAATGCGCAATAAAGCAAAAGAAGGCATTGCGATAGTGAAAATATTACATAAAGAGCGTAAAAAATTAATTCGTATTTTGAAAAATAATGCTCCTGAAATGATTTCAAAACTAACTCCTCCCGCAGAAGATTACAGAAGAGGAGGAAACTTACTTGCTTCGGCTGGCAAAAAAGGACCGGCTATGAAATCCTATTCAACTTGCCAAAAATTGTCACCAAACCATGTTGTAGCCGCATATGAATCAGTAGCAGCCTTAGGACCTGAGAAAAAAATGCTTGGCGTCTTACTGAAATGTTGTGCTGCTGCTGGACCCGTAATTAGAAGTGGGGAGATTTACCTATTACAACCAGAAAATAACCCAAGTCAAGATGCAAAACAAATACTTGCAACTCTAAAGTCACTAAATGGAGTTCATAATAATCAAAAAGATGAAGTCCATTCTCTAATACAAAGACTAGAGCAGGAAATTATCGCCATTGAAAAGGGAGAAGCGGTTGCTAATGCAAAATTACAATCCGCTTTGGATTCATTGAAGCCTAAACACGATTATTATGACTATGGTTGAGTTTCCACTAATCCATTATCAATAGAGATAAAATCAGCATCTAAAGGGCCAAAAATAAGTAACGAGGGATGGATTTGAACCACCGATCTCCGGGTTATGAGCCCGACGGGATATCCAGACTACCCCACCTCGTTATCTAAGCCGCAAAGTTTCCCTGTTTTCAATCCACCGATGAACGAACTATTGATTTATTACGGCATTTTTCCGTTTCAACCTCAAAAAAGTGATTTACAAGCATTGGGTTCATCAATAAGCACCGTTTACATCAATATATGCGAAGTAGCCGAATTGTGCCATTGATGCTTGTCTCAGTTATGCTGAGCGCCTCAATTGCAGGATGTTTAG
>JABIGP010000073.1 GCA_018650105.1 Methanobacteriota archaeon | reverse complement strand
CTGCAATAGGTCGAACATCCTCAACAACTTCTTCTACTGCTTCTTCAACAGTTTCTTCAATAGTTTCTGCATCTTCAGACATGATAATTCACCTCAGCGGATTGGCTTCTCCTTGCGTCCACGAACCATCTCATCAAGAGAAACGCCGTTTACTTGGATAACCTTGTAACGAACTCCAGGAATATCTCCATATGAACGACCCATGCGTCCACCGATACCTTCGACCATAACTTCGTCGTGTTCATCAATAAAGTTGATAGCACCATCACCTGGTGCGAATGCTGTAAGTTTGTTTCCATTCTTAATCAGAGAGATCTTGACCGCCTTTCTAATTCCGGAGTTAGGTTGTTTTGCCTCAATACCGACTTTTTCAATAACGATACCCTTGGCTTGTGTAGAACCTGCAAGTGGGTCGTGCTTAGCGCGAAGTTTCAGCATACGCTTCTTGTATCTTCGGTCAGACCACCTAAACTTTTGTCGGTCCTTAGCCATTTTTGCACCTGCGAATAGTCCTCTACCCAACATAATCACCGCATTGAAGCAGTTCGCCGACTTTCCTCCCATATATCAACTAAGCGGATATTGATGACTGATAAGAACGCATAGCGTAATGGCTTTTGAAGAGTAATTCTATTGTTATTGATTGAGAAAGTTGAAGCGTCGTATTGAGGTGGGGGAGTCATGGCCTTTCGCGACCACCTCTCTGCCGCAACCATCGAAAATGACGCAGTGAGTGTTATTCATGACATGTGGGAGCATTCTAGAAGCAATGGATATCCACTGACAATTTTTGAAAATATCACTGAATGTCCTGGTCAAAAAGCAGCCATTAATCTTCTAACTCGCAAAAGATTATGCGCAGCGATAGGAATTACGCCGGAAGACTATATTGATACATTGGGATGGGCGATGGATAACCCGCAACAGCCAGAAATTATTGATCCAAAAGACTCTCCTTGTTTTGAAAATATTCAAGATGAAGTTGATATCACAAAGTTACCGATTCCTCATCATTGGCCAGAGGATAGAGGGCGATATGTTTCTGCAAGTGTAATAATCGCTGAAGATAATGGGATACGCAATATGTCATTCCATCGCCAGTTTCTTCGCGATAAAAATCACCTAGTGGTTAGGTTAGTCCCTCGTCATCTTAGAACGATGACAATGGCTGCAAGAGAACAAGGCAGAACAGTCAAAGTAGCAATTGTCAATGCACCAGACCCTGTAGTACTTCTTGCAGCTGCAATGTCATTTGATGATAATATTGATGAGTTAACCATTGCTTCTGCTCTTCACCAAAAATTGTATGGAACTCCTCTCAAGTTAACCACAATGCCTAATGGAATAGTTGCACCAGCAGATTCAGAATATGTTATGTGGGGTAATATTACTCTAGAGAATGATGATGAAGGCCCCTATGTTGATATTACAGGGACTGTAGATGATGTTCGCCAAGAACCAGTAATAGAAATTGAAGGTGTATCACATCGAGATGATCCAATTTTCCACGCACTAATTCCTGGTGCTGCAGAGCATAAGACTCTGATGGGACTACCTCGTTCTCCTACAATAAAATCTGCAGTTAATGAGGTGGTTGAGTGTTTAGATGTTCATATGACCGAAGGTGGATGTGGTTGGTTATCTGCAGTTGTCAAGATAAAAAAGGTCAACCAAGATGATGCGGCAAAAGCAATCAATGCTGCATTAGCAGGTCACCGTTCAATGAAAATGGTAACAATAGTTGATGAAGATATTGACATCACCGACCCAGTTCGTGTTGAATGGGCAATGGTCACTCGTTGGCAGCCTGATGTTGACACGATTATTTTATCAAATCAAAAAGGCTCTTCACTAGACCCCTCAAGAAATGAAGATGCAACTACTTCTAAAGTAGGCTTTGATGCAACTATTGCATTGGACAAAAATCCGGATGATTTCCATTCAGTAATGTGATGTTCGGGAAAAATAATTATTTCGCGAATCGCAAATACTTCGGACATCAAGGCAACTAATTCAAGTGCTAATAGAGTTTCAAATGGAAACATGGCGAGTGAAAGTGGTGACTTATTGCAACACCCTCGCCGTAATCTGGGTAATCGATATCGAAGCCAAGCACAGAAATTTACTCGTCTAGCAGCAAAGGATACTTCCAGAGCTGAAGAGAATATGGCTTGGGCTGAACAAAATGCCAGACAGGCAATACTACACGATTTTACTGACCAAAGAAATTGGCAGTGTTTAGTTGATATCAAACTAATTAATGGCGACGGGGATGGTATCAATGCAGTCTTGGAAGATGTATTCATTATTCTTGGACGCGACCCAGACTTGGTAGAGCAATTGAAAGATATTGATTTTCTAATGGTTGGAGTTGAGTTATTGGTTGCCGCATTTACACGCGACCCATTAGATCCAGATTTATGGTGGAAAGTAATTTCAGATACGGAAAATGGCCAACAAGAATCAGTCGAGCAGAGGATAACAGACTTTGCACAGAGGTGCAGAAGATTAGATTTTAGTGACCAAAGAGCCAATATCATCTATGGTAGAAGGTTGGAGAGGTTAAGAACAAATGGTCATACTGAACTATTTATTGAATTATCAAGACACTTGTTGGCCCACAGACCGAATAATCATGAATTATGGATGGATTTGGGCCGATTATACGAAACGAGAGGTGAGATTGATGAGGCATGGTCGTGTTATGATCACGTACAAACAATTCTACCTCATAAAACTCCAAGAGATGATTTTCTTTCTCGACTTAAGGGCGCCATGGATGGAGAAGAAAAACAACCATGGTCTGGACCAGATATTACAAAGCGTTCAACATTTTTACAACAAATGGAATCACTTTCAAAGCGAATCTCCAAGAATCCGGAATTAGATGCCGTAGAAGAAACAGCAATAACTTCTCAGGAAGAAGTGAGTGCCGAACATCCTGATTTGGAGAAATTGAAGAAATTATTGGATTCTGGTGATACCAGTGAAGCATTTTTCTTAGCTAGAAGGCTTGTGGCAAGTGGAGAAGACTGGGCCGCTGAATGGCTTGAGAGAGCCCAGAAACAATTCTGAGGGAATAACATGGGATGCCCTGATTTGGAAAATGATTCTCTTAGACCAACTTTTGTTTTGGCATGGGTCACAAAGAAAGGTGATTCAGTAACAAAAATGGGCAATGGCGGTAGTGTACTATTTGTTGAACATCCATCAAGGGGTTGGGAAATTCCAGGTGGCCATTTAGAGCAAGGTGAAACAGCAGAAGAAGCACTGATGCGGGAATTGAAAGAAGAAACTGGGTTGAGTGGCCAATTAATCTCCTGGAATTATGATTATTATCCTAAAGGTTGGGTTGGCCACGTATTAGTTGATGACAATATGCAACTTTCTTGGAGTGTTGATGATGAAAATGTAAAACTTGTAAAATGGTGGAAAAACACTCCGCCAATTAAGCAGTGGACTATTGAAGAATTTGAAGAATTATCGCTTTGGGCGAGTTCTCTATAGAATTATTATTGTTCATTCAGCCATTAAGGTCAACT
>JABIGP010000119.1 GCA_018650105.1 Methanobacteriota archaeon | reverse complement strand
CATACCACCAGTCTCAATAGCCATGATGAAATCAATATCGTGCTCTAGCAATTCTATCTTCTCTTCTTCAACATTGTATGGAACTCCATATCCTGAATCTCCAACATCATCCCGCGCATTGATTCTCATCCACTCGCCGCGACGATTTCTTTCTCGCAATGTTAGGTTACCAATCATTCTAGCACCATCTTCTTCAGGTCTTAATTTGAAATCTTCACGTAAACATTTTGTTACGATTTCCAAATCTTCTGCAAGATTATTAGAATCATTCTGAGTTCCAAATTTACCCATTCCCCAACTTTCAGAAATATAGTACATTTCTCTGAGTGTTGAGGATTTTCCAGCATCTATCATCTGTTCGATGAACTCAACTACGTGCAATGCTCTTAGCAGTTGTTTAGCAGAACCCAAACTCGTAGCATCTCTAATGGAGCGCTTTTTGCCATATTTGTAAACTCCTAATTTAGAATCAAATCCAATATTATTCTTTGTTCTAACAGGTAATGTCATGGTCGGAGGCTCGCCTTTGACAATTTTATCATACATTTCAGCGACAACTTTGTGCATTGCAACTTTTGTTTCTTCAGGTGAATGTCTTCGTACCATCAATTCTCACCTCCGAACAAAGTCTGTTGGCCCTCGGGGGCTTCAACAGTTGGTTTATCCATTGGGATTTCCGCAGCATCTTCAGCGACATCCTCTTGCAAAGTTTCAATCTCATTGCTTACAATCCCTGCTTCCTTCAGTGCTTTTTCTTGTTGACGGATCTCTTCCAAGAATTTCTCATCCATCTTTGTAGCACCGATTACTTCTTGAGAACCACGATAGAATACATCAGTTTCAGTCCAATCGCCTTTTTCTAATCCGTCCAAGGAGTAGTTGAGAGTGACCCTTTCACCAGGGTCTAAGGTAGCAAGTTTCCATGCCCATACACCCGTTGCTTCCTTTCTGCCCCCCATCTCATTATTGACCAGGCTGGCACCAAATTTCTCAGGCCATGTACACAAGATTGTGTATGAGCGTGCTCTACTGGTATAATTGAACAATACAATTTCCACATCAGTCATCTTAGTTTCCTTATTCCAAGTTGTTTGAGTTTCACTGATTACCGCTGACATAATCTTGGTAATTGAACCAGATAATTCGGGAATTGGGCGTTCAAGAATTTGGGCGGATTTTTCAGCAATTGCCGGTAAAATATCATTGATAAGTTCAAACTTTTCTTGTGTTTTAGCCATCTTTTTCTTCTTTTGTAGATGCTTTTTCAAACCTCTACCCATTTCCATTATGGCTTTTCTTGCTTCTTCCATTACCTCGCCATTTTCGGCCAGTGCTTCTTTTGCTTCAGAAGTGAATTGTACATTGGTGCTGGCAAGGTGGACAAGTATTGCAGCAGGTCCCTTTGGAAGACCTTTTCCGCCCGCTTGTTCAAGTCCATATTGCCTCCAATTAATTGCTTCAATGGCTTTGGTTAGCAAGCATCCACCCTGCTGATACATTAGGGGAACTCGATTGGCGAATCGTAAAACTTCAACGTGTTTATCAGCGGCCATTGAGCCGCCAAAAATCAATCCAACTTCAACTTGGTAAGGATTACCATTAGAGACGGAAGGAGCCCTTGTCATGGTGACAATATACCTCGAATCAATAGTTTTTGAAAGGCCTTTTTTGATGAGCATTTCTTCGATTGGAGATAAACAATTAGTGGGCGGATTGAGAAGTTTGACAGGTTTTCCGGCAATAGTTCTCTCACCCTGCATTGATTCTAATAGCGCTCTAACATGATCTGGTTTGAGACTCTTAGGTTTGACCTTGACATCAATTTCAGATGCTTCACATAGTTCCTTAGCAGAACGAGATGAAACTCCAGAAAAATTACCTCTCAAGAAAACGGTCATTCGAGAATCTTGAGACTCATTGCACATTCGCTGCAATTGCCCTAAGTGGATTCCATGTGGATGTGGTTTGATACTCTCAACTTTCCCCGGCAGTCTTTCAGTAACTCTTGGCCAATGATGGACCTCGCCCTCTGGGTCAATGAATGTAATATCGGCGTGTGGATTAACAATGCTTGTCATTCGAAGATATTGCCAAACAGATTGACGCCCTTTCTGATACTTAGCCTTCATTCTGCAAGTAATTTCAAGTCCGTGCTCTACCAATTCACCATTTTCATTTTCCCATATTTCTCTACCTGAATTAGATTTTGTAGCTTTATTTTTTCTGGTATCTAAGCCAATATCAACTACCGATGCGGTTGGTTCAGTAGCGATTTTTGAGCGAACATGTGTAGGGGTGCCGGTAGTTAATTGGCTATACATTACAACTCCAGTGATTCCAATTCCTTGCTGACCTCTTGATTGGCGAATAGCGTGGAACCTTGAACCGAACAATAGTTGTCCGAATACCTTCTCAACACTTTTTTGCGGAATTCCAGGTCCATTATCAGTAGTTTTCATTTCAATAATATCTTTCTTAGAATCTATTTTACTAATTTGAATCTTTAGAGTAGGTAGCAT
>JABIGP010000127.1 GCA_018650105.1 Methanobacteriota archaeon | reverse complement strand
TCTTTTGGAAGAACTAATAATACCAATAATGGAATTGTTGCTAACATCACTTGAAATGGTACTGCTAACAACATCAAACCACCATGAGTTGAAAGAAATTTGTATCCCATATCGTCTCGGTCATATGCTAAAATTGCTAATTGACCATGGGGGGAATTTGCCGCTACCTTTCTCGCTTCTCTGCGCTGATGTGCATTTTTAGGATTACGGCTTAATCCCAGATACCTCCTCCAACCCCCTTTTTCAATTACTGAAACTGGAGTATAGCCCCCCATTATCAATGCAAGCAATAATGCCAACATTCCGTAAAACAATGATGCTGCTCCAATCCAGGGAACCATTTCAAGTTGAAATGACAGAGATATTGAATCATCTGAATTGTTGAAATCAACCAAATATGTCATTGAAAATGCAATCAGTGGAGTTAGGAAAATTTGTGCGAAGGCAATTATTGTTAACCACAACCTTGTGCTTAACGGACCCTTGCTAGAGCTCCTTCCCATAACCTCCGGGCATTACTTCAAACCTCAAAGGTTGCCCTTCATTATTGCCAAAAAAGTGCTATTTGAGCAGGTATGTGATTTTGCGAACAATTGAAATTACTCAATCATCATAATGTTCGCTCACAACTGGATAACCACCACTTGCCAATAGCCGGATACTTCCAACAATTATTCCATCTGACCTTTTTCTACCCAAATCTGGCCTAGGCATTTCATCTAAAGTAATTTTACAAGATGCACAACGAACGGCTGTCAATTGCCATTCAGGTTCGGAAAACTCACAACATGGGTTTTGTGTTGAATTATTCATCACCATTTGTAACCGAATCGCCATCTCATAAGTCCATGGAGGGTCATTGCCACCAATAAATGTTTGAAGTTTATTGATTACCGCCCATCCAGAACTTATCCACATTCCAAATCCGAGTGGTGCTGACCCCCAAATAATAGATGCATAACCGGCTGCAATAGGTATCAAGGATAATCCAAGACCTAACCAATAAAAAGTCCTCATATGAATTACCCTTTGAGTCAGATGTGGGCTTAATGAAACTGGCTCAGGGTGTTGTGAAAAATGGTAGTTAAACCCCTTTGCACGTGTGACCATCAAAATTGGTAATCTTGGACTAATAAATCCAATGAAAGATCCAAACACAAATAGAAGGATTGATTCAAACATTTTTATTCCTCAATAACAAATTATCCTTGTGTAATTATCATCAACTGCAACTATTTCTCAAACTATTGATGAGACTTCAACCACTAGCATCCTTATTATCAACTAATTCGGCATCAACTACTGCTGCTAAATCTTCATCCGCATCTAAAACTTCATCAATTCCATCATCTGAATAATTCTTGTCAAGAGAGAATGGGCTTTCAGTACGTGCTTGGAACATTAGCCCAATCAAGCAAATTAGTACTATTACACCTGCAAAGGCCGCATACTGTCCTACTGTCCAAGAGATAGAAGAACTGCTTGTAAAACCAGTTCCTTCAACTTGAGTTAATATCGGTAAAGATTGAAGACCTTCAGAATTAATTGCTCGGATTTCAATAGTCTGGTTTCCTTTACCAATCTTTGCAGGGTCCAATGCAATTGTCCAAGCAATTCTTTGCAATGCTGTAGCATTATCTTCCACTTGGAATGCCACACTATTCCAACTTCCATCATTAATTCTGTATTCAACCGAACTTACCGAGCCCATCTGGCCCCAAGTTTCTCCAGTCAATTCGAGTAACCCTGTTGACTCATTAACACTTGAATTGCTGAGATGTACTTGAGTATAAACATCTAATGCACCGGTCAATCCACTTTGACCAATATATTGTGAGAGTTTGACCGCTTCGTAAGCATCTGCCATCCCCCATCCGAAATCACGATTCCAAAATGGGTCAACATCGGGTTGAGTAGCGGGTCCACGTCGCTCTGCGGTGAATTTGATAATCTCTTTTACTTCAAGCGGAGTTAGGTCAGGATTTATTTCAAGCATTAATGCAATTATTCCAGATACTGAAGGAGTAGCATATGATGTTCCTGAGCCTCTTCCAGTGTATCCATTTTGGCTTGCATCACTTAACAAGTTACTACATCCTCCAGAGGTAACGCAACCTTCTGCTTGGATAATATTAGTGCCAGGTGCACTGATTTCTGGCTTCAATTCATTCAATGGATTACTATCACCATTATCTCGTCTCGGCCCTCTTGAAGAATAACCTGCAACTGTATCATCACTTCTATCTACAGAATTAATATCGTCAGTTGCACCAACTGTAATCGCTAGGCTACCTGAACCCATTCCAGATAATCCATCATTATCAGGACCATCGTTTCCAGCAGCGACACTGACTACAATTCCAGCTTCCATTGCTTCATTGAGAATACGACTATGCATATCTTCTCCATCTGAACCGCCGCCTTCATGGCTGGTAATTCCCCATGAAAGAGAAATGATATCAATTCCATGCTTTGTTTCATCAGCACCAGCCCACTGATCGTCTTTATGGTCAATAATCCATTGTAAGCCATTCATAGCAGATTCATAGAACTCTTGTTCTAATACATAATTTTCAAATGGACCTGCTCCTAAATCTGTGCCAATTCTAACATCTACTAATGATGCATTTGGTGCTGCTCCATAGAACTCAGTTTGCGCTCCTGAAGCATCTAATCCAGTTGCACTGGCCATACCCATACAGGCAGTTCCATGCTGATTACCGTCATCTGGGTCAAATGAACCATCTTCAGTTCGGCCCCCATCTAGAACACATAATGGGTCACTATGAACGAAACAAACAGCATCGTAGCCAGCAACCCACTTCTGATTAAGACCTGGATGTTCATTGTCAACGCCGGTATCAACCATTGCAATTACTACGCCTTCTCCTGAAACTCCAAATTCCCATGCACCAGGATAGAGAGATGAATTACGAGCCTTTACTGCTTGAGTTTGCACATCGCCCCAGAAAACTACTTCTCCATATCTTTCAACCATGACAACTCCATCTAATTGAGACAATGTAGTAGCCAATGATGCATCTATTTGTCCGAGCAGAACTGCGTTAACAGATTCTATAGTATCAGATACTGAAAGCCCAAGTTGATTGATATCATCGATGTTTTGTTGTGTGACTGGTTCTGCATATGAAAGACCAATTCCAGTAATTCCAACAAACGTTTCTAGTGAATCATGGATTGAATTGCGGTTTTGATCTAAGGCTGTTACCTGCCACCAAGGCTGTGAGTTCTCTATCCAAATAGGTGATTGTTGTTGAGGGATTTGTAGACTTGATGATTTCTTCATCCACTGAATTTGTTGCTCATCTACTGCGACCCAATCAGACAAATCGGTATCCTGTTGAGTTGTCAGTGAACCTGTCAATGGACCCATCAATAATGAAAATAAGAAAATTGCAATCGCCCTTCGCATAATAACCCCTTAGCCCAAAGGGCTATGCTCACACACATCAACATATTGCATACTATGTTTGTTGATTACATTGAATATTTCCAATAATACAAAATGTAATGACCTTGACGCAGTATTGATTCCAATGGATGCGAAGTTATATTTTGAAAGCCTAATATCGCAAGGATATTCTAATGAAAATGCCTTAACTCACACACATCGATTCTATCCTGATTTCACAATGAATACAGCAGCAACAGTAGATGCAAGAAGTTGGATTTCTCAAAATTTCCAACGCATTGCTGGAGAAAGTTATCCTGATGACGAGGGCGCAGTTTTCACTATTGTTGATATTAGAGAGAATAACCAAGTGTTCGAAGTTGTTGCTCATTCAGAACCATCAATCGGATATGACCCTGTACGTTATGATTTTATCATCGTCAATGGTATTCCTGCTCTTGAATCCGCCTACACTCCCGAACCTGATGGCTCATGGAGTCCATTTTTCAGCACTGGAATAACAGCAACACCTCCACCTAGTGTTCACACCCCTGTAGTTCACCAAACACACCCACCGCAACAGCAACAACCTCAACAACAAATGGGACAATATCCTCCTCAGCAACAACAAATGGGTTATGTTGCTGCTCAACAACCAGCAATGCAAAGCCAGCCAATGCAAACATATGGACAAGGCCAACCTGCACAACCATATGGTCAACAGGGAATGATTATGCAACAACAAGTTGGTTCAAGATCTAAGATAGTAACATTCCTACTAGGATTTTTCTTAGGAGTTTTCGGAGTTCACAATTTCTACCTTGGAAAAACTGGATTGGGAATTACACAATTATTACTGACTATTCTCACATTCGGCATAGGCACACTAATTACTTGGCCTTGGTCATTGATTGAATCAATATTAGCATTGGCATCATCTAACTTTAGAGATGGTGATGGAATGCCACTTTCAGATTGATTAATCCTAAGAATTAGAAAACAAACTCGCCAATCAAGTCTGTTATTTGGTGGGAGCAGAGGGATTTGAACCCCCCCCAGCGGATTTCTTCTGAAACCACCTCTCTAGATGAGGCTACGGTTTGCAGGATTGCAACAGGTCGGCGCTCCAGTTGGTCATCAACTGTCAGCAAACCCACTCGTCGTCATTCCTGTGCAACTGGAGCCCGCGATACTACCAAGCTATACTATACTCCCATTGTTTGTTACACCAAATCAAGCCTTGGCTTGTCGGCGAGCGCGCTTACGGCGTCGTAGCTTCTTGCGTCGCCACTTCCACCGCTGGTTTCCAGTTTTCTTCCAAGCACGTGAACCTCGCTTCATAGTGAACAGGTCGCCGACTGACCATTCATATATGAGTGCATCGGGTTATACCGCACATAATTTTTTCAACTATTTGCCACTAATCTGTCCTAATTTACACTCAATGTATCTCATTGGAAGCGGGCGTATCAGGATTCGAACCCGAGTTTTCGGCTTAGAAGGCCAAAGTGATATCCAAGCTACACTATACGCCCTTATCCACAGGCGGTAGCCAACTATTGATGAATGTTGCACATGAAATTACAGCAATATTATCAAAATATTAGTGATTAAAAACATCCCAAATTACATCTAATACTGCTAATTAATCAAATTAAAGGGGTTTTGCGCACTTGAAGCAACGCTTTGGCTTTGATACAGTTTTTCGTTGCCAGGTAAAACCACAATTTTTGCAATTCCACTG
>JABIGP010000094.1 GCA_018650105.1 Methanobacteriota archaeon | reverse complement strand
TGAAGCATTGGACTTAGTATTTGCAATACGAATACCGCAACCAAGCATAACGCCATTCTCAGTGAACTGCTAGTATGCACGAGTTGAGGGCTGGCCTACCCCGTATTATCGCTTCGGGTGCATTGATTGTATTGTGCCTCATTAATAGTGGCTCAAGAATTAGGCCAAGTGGTTTTTTCACCTTCATCAATAAATATCTCACTTGACCAATGCCCCACAGAATGATACCAATCTTGTCGGTTTTCATCACCATTGAAATCGGTCCACTCTAAATGTGTATGAACGACATAATCGTTCCAAACTGTATACCCTGATACTAACATCTCTAAATCATCACCAGCAATTGAAGAATGTGATGACACTTTATCCAATTCAACCCTCACTTTGTCGAGAACTAATCCATCAACATCTTGGAATTCAATTTGAATCACAACATCGGTTATTGCTCTGCTACCATCATTGGACAACTCAGCCATTAGCAAATGTCCACCACTTTGTTTGTAATGAGTTTCCAACACGACAGAATCTCTAGGAAGAACCCAATACCAGCCACTAAGAATTACTCCTATCATCAAGAGAATTACTACACCTGCTAATACCACTTGGTAAGGGTCTACATCAGACACTTTTTCTTTGAACAATTTTGCTGCCTCTTGGGCCCGTTCCCAGTCCTCTCTTTCCTCTTCGTTATCTCCATCAAATTCGCCTAATTCCGCTTGTTTGTCTAACCCTAAGGCTAACAATCCACTTGAATCTATGATGTCGTCTTCGTGAACCAATAGTTCTCCATCTTGACCTTTTGCGAGATGTTTTGATTGTGAATCGTTTGTCATATTATCACCCCAATATCGCAAGACCTGATGCAAGAATTGTAGTCAACGGTTCAACGACCATCACGTGTCTAGTTTCAACAGCACCACCGGTCAATGTTCCAATCAATGAAAGATCGGTCACGATTCCATTAATGCCCATAGATGATGCAGTAGGTATTACTCCAATGAATTGCGCATCAAGAAGAACTGCTCGGCCATCTAATTCGATGCCATCCAATGAAGGATTGTAATAACCGGGCTCTATTGTGGCTTGAGCACTTACCACAATTCGGCCATTCGTAATATCATCTAATACAATGATTGGGTACCTTAGGGGTCCTTCATAAATATGAATTGTTGCAGATTTCAAATCTTGTCCGACAATTTCAATTCTATCAATTGTCACTCCCGGAGCGCTTGGCACATCTGTTTGACGAATGTATACTCGCTTTACACCAACGCCACTTGAATCAACTCGCATTCCCCAATCTTCGGTCGGCTCAAGAACGAATCGGCTAGGTAGGTTTTCAGCCAACATCAGAATATTTCCTTTGGAATCTATCGCCCTTCCATTAGCTTCAACATACAAATCCATATCATCTGTATTCGATGTATAATCCAAACTCATCATTCCTTGGAATGAACTCATTTCACGTATATCAAAAACAAGATGTGGTTGCGCTTTCAACTGCATAAATGCTGGTAAATCTCTCATGAATACAGTGGCTGGCCACCAGAACCCATCTACATATCTCATAGACTGTAACATCAAAGCATCTGCTGAATGGTCACCGATACGATGTTCTTTTGGCACATCAATATCAACAAATAATACATCGCCGATAGTTGCAGAGAAATTCGTTATTGATTGAGGAACTCCAACGATGAGAGCTTCAATCCTATTCATCTCAAATTTGTCAACAAATATTGCATGTGCAGAGTTTAATCTTGCTCCGATATCGTAATGCATATCAACGGTAACGCGAGGTACTGTCAAATTATCTTGGGTGGAAAATACTGCATTTGCAGTGATAATATTGGGGTTTTGGTCATCAAGTCCGTCCAATACCAATTTTATTTCTTTCCCGTCAAATCCATTTACCTCAAAGGTCAATTGCTGACGTTCAGGTCGCCATTGATTTAATTCGACATCTATTTCATAAGTTGGAATCCCATCAAGTGTTCTGTAATCATATTCTAAAATTATCACTCCAGGTGGCAAATTAGGTAACCATGAACGCAGATGCCAAGAGCGTCTATCTTCAAGAGTAATACCTTGTAGTGCCCATTTTGTCAGATTAACATGGGCTATTTCTTCTTCTGTAATGATGGAATCTGATAATGCATTTGCCAATGTCATAGAATCGGTAATATTTGCCGCCTCCAGTGCTGCGACCACAGCATCTAACTCATTCCCGCTAATCATGCCATCTTCTAGTGCTGAAAAGACAACCTGACGGCTGGAAAGAGTGAATGTAGGCATTCTTGAGAGATTGAATACAACGCGTGTTTGTTCCGCGATTTCCATAGATAGCCCGTGTTGCCAACTAGGTGTTTTTTCGAGATTTGTACCCTTTACGAAATCAGCAGTAATATCAAATTCTTCACCTGTTTCTAGATTGATGCCTATCGCCATATCTTCGTTATTTCCAGAGGTGCCTGCAAAATCCATTGACATTGAGTGAATGAAGCCATTGACTACCGAACCAAAATCAACAAGGTCACCCAAAAAGAATGAAAGCGCTTCAATACCCTCACCATCTCCAAAGTCTGGTAATTGCAAACTGGTTGAATCCACTGAACTTGGATATGCCATTGTGATATTAGCTGGAAGTGGGTCAAGTCTTGCTTTGCCATTCATCCCCAAAAACGGATCATCATATACAGAAACATCCTCCATCATGATATTGAAAGGAGATGAACTTGAACGCAATAATTGAATTCTTGAATTACCTTCAGGTCCGCTGGAAGATGGCACTAGAGGTGATAACCTTTGCAGGCTTGTGACATTAGATATTTGGGCGCTTAGACTGGCTTCCCCATTATTGTCATCAACCCAATATCTAAAGTGGTCCCCATCCATTGTCAGTGGTTGTGATGCATTTGTCATTTGAATCTGGATTGAATCCATTGGTTCTGTTGCGTAATATCCTATCGTGTCACCTAACAATATGGAAAAAGTAGCAGGAAGACCGGCAAGCCGAATTGCATTTCTTTGGTCACCGGATGTTCCTCCATAGGTAATTGTTCCAATAGGTGTACTTGCTGAATATGATAATTCATCCGCAGTTTGGATTACTGAAAAACTGCTAGGTCGATTTGAAACCGTTGCTGATTGTTGTACTGCATTTTCCAAATCACCGCCATGGTGTTTGATGTGACCAATTAACAATGGGCCTCCTTCAACACCATTTAGTTGCATATTTCTAATTTCATTTACTGGGTCAAAGGCATGTCTAATATGGCTAATTCCACCAATTTTTATGCTGATCGCCACCGGCACAAGTGGCGGCTGACTACCTAGCCTACCGGCTACAACCTCCATGTCCATATTTTGAGAAAGGAGGATGTGGTCCATCTCTGGCAACCAAGGTTGGTCTGAAGATGAGATTGCTAATTCAATATTACCTATCTCCATAGATTCTCTAATCGATGTTGGCAGACTCTGTTTTATCTGATTGTAACAATTGACATTAACTTCTCCGCCACTTGAACCTGCAGTTCCTACTATTGAAGAAGGAAGGCCATTTACTACATCGCCAATATCCAAAATGATTTCAACTATTGAAAGTAAGGCATTGTCAAATACCTGTGCAACTGTATTTAGATTTGGATTATCAAAATTGATTCTTCCTAAACCACTGCTTGGAACTAAGAAACTTCCTTGCACTACTATTGCTTTAGGTAAATTATCAACTGCTAATTGTAGTGATGATGAGTCATTTGCATAACCGCCTCTCATGAAAGTTGATTTGTATTCCAATCGGTCTATTGATTCAGTTCCGACAATGGCAATCAATGTATTTGGTGGAGAACTCGGGTTTACTGGTAGGGTTGGGTCATTTACATTATCCTCTTTGTCATCTGTGAAATTTTTAATTGCAATAATCAATGACAATCTTGTCGGCATATCGCCTGGAAGATTTGCAGAACCTGGTGCTTCTCCAATCATTGTGAAAATTGCATCTATTTCGTCGTTATGTAATGTTCCTGATGGCAATCCTCTAATCCATGCCCTTGAATCAGTGATATTGCCAAATGGTAAATCTCCCTCTGGAACTTCAGACCTATCTTCAAAGTAATGGACAAAAATATCCGCACCGGTATCTGAATAAATCTCAACTGTGTCAAATGAATTCTTACCAAAATTATCATTTCTTAAAGTCAAATCAACTTCGCCTGGAATCAATGTTGAACCGCTTTCTGGGTGGAACCCAGCATCAATGTATGCCAATTCCAATACTGGGACTGCTTGACCGGTCGTTTGTTGCCCAAAATGAACATAACCAATACCAACACCAAATCCACATTTATGCATTCTAGATTCTGCAAGGTGGTCATTTATTGGATCATAATAATCGTCGTCATCTTGGCAATCTGTTTGAAGGTTTGATGAGTCGTGGTTGGGATTAACAATTCTCAAAGCATATGGGGCAGATACCGATGTCAATGCTAATTCTGATGAATTTACTTGGCCACCTATTAGCGCTGCTATCAATTGAAACGCACTGGTGTATGCTGAGGTGAGGTCGAATGTCATCTTTTGAATCCCTACACCTAATGAGAATTCACTCGGAGGTTGAGTAAAACGTGTATCGATTACAATCGCATAAGATTCCGAATCATCAAAAGTAATATCGAATGCTAATCCCTTCATTAGGCTGACTTCTAAATGTGCAAGTTCGTTCCATAATGGATCGTTCTGATTTAGTGTGGTCACCTTCCATTTGAAAGTAGGGCGTATCCAAAGTTCCTCTATTATTGGAATAATATCATCACTGAATTCAACACCAATTCCTTCACCTAATGTGGTAATACCTTCGACTGTTAATCCAACAGATAGGTCATCAGTACCATCTCCATCTACATCAATATAATTCTCAAATAATGTCAAACCGCCTGATGCTGTGAATATCTCTCCTGTGAAAGTACCAGAATCCCATGCTTCATATGAGGGGCCATTATTTTTTGATGAAAAATTGACATAAATTGCATAGGTATTTATTCCAATACCCAATAAGTTCTCTGAACTAAATTGTTCTGTTGAAAATAATGTATCATAGAGATTGTAAGGCCATCCATCCGGATGAGTTGCTTCTCCAATAAGGAATTGATACGGCTTTGGGTGGTCCGTTTCAAAGGGACTAGCGTCACGCATCTCAACATCATCAAGGTAACCATCTGCTTCGCTTAGCGCATCGCTTGAGGTTGTTGGCCTTGCAGCTGCGTCAACATATGCCAATGAATTATCCGCTCCTTGTATGGCGATTACCGATTCTCCACTTTGCTCTCTATCGGCCAATGTTTGAACAAGAGCATCTAGAACTCCAAAATCATCTCTTGCAATACTCACATCAGCGTTGACTGGAACTGCGATTGAGGACATCATCACCAAGACAAGGAAAATAGCCATTCTGCGAGGGTCTGCCTTTTGTGGCAAACCTTGTCGTATCAAGCGTGGCTTTCGCTCATCCATGTACTAAAGGAAAATTAACACCTATGAGAAGCATTCGCCTCTTTGCATAATTAATGGGGCTAATTTGGAAGTATTACAAAATAATCAAACGCTCGATATTAGACTATAACAGAAGCAAATTATGCTCTAATCATGTTATCGACTTGACAGGATGGACACGCTACAACCGCTTGAGGTATTCCGGCTGGAAGTGTAATTTCGAACCCCGCACCACAGGATTCACAAACGCATTGCATTATCTGGTCTGCTGCAATGGCTTGCTCTTCAATGACTTGTTCTTCAACAACTGCCGTTGGAGCGACTGACACCCCCTGTGGGAGAGCAATACCACCACTCTCAACCGCAGCAATTGGTGTTTGGTTAACCGCTGGCTCTGCAACTGGTTGCAATGACTCATCCGCTTGAAGTAGGGCTGCGGCTTCTGAAGCCGATGAAAGGCTGGCTGCACTCATTTGAGGGGCTTGGGCGAAACCGGAGTTTGCTGCAAAGCCGATATTTGCAGAATTCTCATCACCATATATCTGTTTTAATTCGGCTTCCCTTTGTTCTGATTCACTATCGCTTTGAGATTGTACCTCTCCTGCATCAAGACCTGCTAACTGAACTGCACTAGCAAATAATGGTAAGGAGCGAGTTTGTCTGACGGTAGCCAAATGAACAATAATTTCTGCCTCGGATAATCCTCGACCTAACAATAGATCTGTTGCAATATTAGTTTGCCATCTTCTGTGACCCAATATTGCAACTGCAGATGTTATTGCGATAACAAATAGAATCAAAAATAGAATCGGAACTATTCCATCTTGTATTGGTGCTGCAACAATGTCAACTGCGAATGCATGTGAATCTGAATTGTTTGATTGGTCAAATACGGTTAAGACCACTTCATTACGACCAACTTTGTTGAAACTAATACTGGTTTGATATCCAACCAAGTCTGCATCATCTCTTGGATTGCCGTTGTTGTCGGTATCTCTATTTGGTTGTAAATCCCAATGATATCGTAAATTGGTGATGTCATCATATGAATCTGTGGCTGAAACTGAAAATGTTATTTCATCTCCAACAATTCCTGAAGATACGAATCCATCAAGGCTAGATTGTTCAAGCACAGGAATTGTTGTATCTAAGACAATTACACTTGTGCTGGCTGAATTGGTATTTCCTGCACTATCTGAAACAATTAATCCAATATCGTGTGTCCCGATATCATTCCAACTTAGAAGAATAGAATTATTTTGGCCATATGGAGTTCCATCGTATGTCCATGCGCAAGATATCTCTGTGTAATCATCACTACTTGAATCACAATTGAAAGAAATTGTTTCGCCGATATTAACTCTCCAGCCATTGCTGACCGGCAATCCACTACCGGAGATTCTTGCAACTGGATCTACAATATCAACTACGGTTATCGTGTGATTTGATTGGGCGATTTCTCCGGTTTTTGAAGTGACTGTTAATGTAACAGTTTTCATACCTGGGATTTGCCAATGTGCCTCTACTTCCCATCCGCTAGCATCATTATTTGCCAAACCGTCACCTGAATAAAAATCCCAACTCAAGGTGTCGATTTGTTGTAATTTATTTGGAGAATAATATGCATCCAAAGTGATGAACTGGCCAATCGCAACTGTTGAATTGTCGTCATCGTTAATGATTGGATTCAATGGTGGCGCCAATTCAACCCGAACGGTCATCCTGACATCTTCATTTCCATCTCCGCCACCGACCGGGGTGTCGGTATTATCTGCGATGATTACTAATTCTTGACCATCCAATTCACTAGGCACTAGCCACGTCAAAGATGCGGAGTCTGCGATGTTCTGTAAAGCTCCACCATTAACAGATAACGAACCAACTCCACCACTTGAATAGAGGTCATGCATTTCTTTTGTCTGCAAATATACATCTGCTTGTCCTTGCAATGCCCATGCAGAAATTACGATGGAGGTTCCTGCATCTAGTTTCAAATCATCACCAGACAATAATATCTGACTGCTTTGATTTTCCATTTCAATCAAATTGTGGAATGGTGTCCAATAAGACTGTTCCATCTTTGTTACGGAAAGTGAAACCTGTGATTGATTGCCACCTTGGTCACCCATGCCTTGGTCACCATCATGAGCTAAATTATCTAGAACAACGTACCACGTTTTTGCTGAAATCGATGGTGGGACTTGCCAATGGAAGTCATACTGTCCTTCAGCATTCTCTGTACTTGCAATCTGTTCAAAGGCGTTGTGATATGATTGGCCCAAATCATATGCTTGAACTCCATTCTCATCAAAAATTAGCAAGTCTATAGGTTGCAATATTGTTGTATCAAATTGATAGACATCTCCTGGCTGTAATTGACCTAAATCAACTTTAACACACACATCACCGTCAATTGAGATTGAACCGGGAATACTTGAGATATCTTGCTGCAAACAATTCGGAGTTGCTCTTCCGGATTCTGCTGCAATCGCAGAAGGCCAAATCATCATGGCGACGAGTATTAGAGCGATGATGCGCGATTGCATGATTTGGCGCTCGCATTATCACACTTCAAGGGTTTGCTTGCTTGAATCAACGGCTCCAGCCATTACCATTCCAAAATAAGTGAATAATTCGTCCATCATTTTCAACAATTATTCTGTCTCCATCGGATAATGCTGAACAAGAAATACCACTATCTTTCAGTGTTGATTGTGCCTCTTTCAATGAATCTTGCGAATCTTTTATTCTGGAAGAATAATGAGTTATTGCAAGGTGTTTAGCGTTGCACTGAATGGCAGTTCTTGCTGCACCTGTTGCAGTGCAATGCAAGAATTCATCAGCCCATTTTGCTGCATCTTCAACGAAAGTTGCTTCATGGATTAATAGATCACATCCATCGATGTTTGAAATCCCTGGCGAGTTCTCGGCAGTATCTCCTGAAATTATTACTCGCAAAACATTTCTTGGCTTTCCTCTGAAATCGGTGGCAAGCAAGACGGTGCCATCATTCAATTCAACATCTTGCCCACTAGCCAATTGACCCTTTTGTTCAACTGTGAGTTTATGTTCTGCAGCCTTCATTCGGTTGAAAACACCAGATTTTGTTTTTGATTCTACCATCCATGCACAAGAAGGTACAGAGTGATTGGTTGCCAAAGGATAGATTCTGTTGTTTTTCCATTGTGGAGGTTGTGGCATTCCTTGCAATTGAGTGGCGGTATTATTTTGCCCATCATATTCTAACCAACGGTCATTTTCAATATCCCCCAAAACCCACTGTATTGGATATGACATATTTTCATGGCTTCCTCCTAAAGATTGCCAATATCTAAACTGTCTTGCTAATTCTGCTGGTGCTGTTTGAGGGGGTATTTCTTGCTGTGCAATCAATGCATCAAATACTTCCTTACTGGTAGGTCCGATTATCAATAATGGCTTCTCTCTATTGTCTAAACTCATACTTTGTAACCATGGCAATAATCCCCATGTATGGTCTAAATGGCCATGCGTTAAACATACAACATCTATTTTTGCAGTTTTCAAAGTTGTACCTTTCTCAAAAGTTTTCAGATTTTTCCGCTGTGCTGCAAATCGTGTTTGAAAGCCTTCACCTGCATCGATTACAACATTGCCATCATCACATTTGATAATGCTTCCACTGACTTGCCTTTTTGATGAAGGGCGCGCCGAAGCAGTGCCGAGAACATGAACATCAAATACCAACTTATTCACCTAAATTGAGAGGTATAGGTGTTGGAGGGAACCAACGTAATACCACGATACGATCTATTCCTCTAACCCAGCGCCATGGAACTGCTAAGTGTATACTTCCCTCAACTAAAAGTGGGTCGGTATCTCTAACAAAAAGGTGAGTGCATTTCATCGTATTTTCATCGATTACTGCATCGTGAACAAGGCCGAGTAAACGGCCATCTGGGAGATAGACTTCAAGACCGGAAAGTCTCGTAATCACATCCTCGCCCTGCACCATGTCACCACCTGTAGTATAGCCCGTCAATAAATCCGCCTATTGTAAAATGAAATATCAAACCACAATTAATGAAGCCTTTACTAATCAAAGGCACAAATGAATTGTGAGTACTCACTTTCCACGG
>JABIGP010000093.1 GCA_018650105.1 Methanobacteriota archaeon | reverse complement strand
TCGCTCATATTGTATCGGTGTGGAAAGCCGCCCATCAATATGACGCTTGTAGAAAGATGAATGAAGTAGGCGATTTCAAAAAGGATTAGCGATAGGACAAACTATGCGAAAGGTGCTTGCGCTTTCTTTTGTCGCACTATTATTGGTGTCTTCATTGCCAACAGTAAGCGCCTGTGAAACTGAAGCTGCGCGTATTGCGAATGGTCAATTACCATCTCCAACGGGCATTTCCCCAAATAAAGATGATTCAATTCGTGAAACCGTACGTATTGCCGGAATCGGTCAAGAAGTAGCGCGCGGCCAATTGTGGATGGTATTGATGGGCGCTAATATGACTGAGCGGCAAATTGCAGATGAAATTGACCGCGCTATGATAGAAAATGGCTCCAATCCAAATTGGCCGTCTTTTGAAACAATCGTTGCCTCTGGCGCCAATGGCGCAATTCCTCACGGCGACCCTGAAAATGCTGGTGCTGGACCAAAGCAGGTGATGATAGGTGATATTGTCGTAGTTGATTTGGGTGCAAGAGTGAATGATTGGGTTAGTGATATTACACGAACTTATGCTGTTGGCGGAACTGAAAATGAAACAATAATCAAAGCATATAATGCAATTTATGATGCGCAAAATTTAACTTTCCCGTTAATTGAAGCCGGGACTCCAGCGTGGACATTAGACGATATTGCTCGCACACATATTGAGGAAGAGGGTTTTGGAGAGTACTTCATCCATTCACTCGGTCATGGTTTTGGAGTATGTGTTCACGAACCGCCTCTCCTTTCAAGTGGAACTGATGACCCCTTATTCGGATTATCCTACAACCAGCAACCACTAGCAATTTACGATGCAATTACAATTGAGCCAGGTATTTACCTTGAAGGGTGGTTTGGAATTAGAATTGAAGATGATTTCTTGGTCAATCAGCAAGACCATGAACATATGAGTGCAACTATTCCTAGAGATTTAGATTGGTTTATGATCTATGAAGATTCATACAATGCATCTGAATTCCCTGGAATTGAAGACCCTGAAACAAACCTTCCAAGCGATGCTTCACTGCTACCTGCTCCAGTTGGAATTGTCGAGATTCTCACCCTGTTCGGGCTTGCAGCATGGCGAAAATTAATGGGCGAAGATGAAATTGAAATCGTTTGATTTCTTTATTTCTTTGCTACGATTAGAAATTAATTGTTTAGATGGTGAACGGTTGTTGTCCCGCAAACGCGACACCATACCTTAGTTCCATCCTTTCTTGGAATTACTCCAGTGAGATCAATTGTGACTCCGCACTTGCATTGAACTTTGTTCCCCATGTTACAGGCCAAGTGCAACTGCTTGATGAACTAAACGCTCAGATAGGCCTAGACAACCATACTTCAAAACAAGCAAAACATTTGCTGGATGAGAATCCTTTTATCTCTTCAATAGTAACCGATTCAATCATTGCTGCTGAGTTTTCAACCGCATCAATAATCAATTGTTTTTGTGAATCTAATTCGTCTCTTTCAATGATAGCCCATCCACGTAATAGAGTAATGTCGCCCTTTCTCAATAATGGAATTAGTTTGGGTAAATGGCCTATGCTATCGTGTGGCAAATTAACCAATAATAAATCACAACTTCCGACTAATTCGGCATCTGATGCCCATTCTGTAGCATCTGCGCACCTGATTGTTGCGGGGGAAAAAGAATCATTTGGAGATTTGGAAACAAGGTGTTCAATATTCATTACCAGTAATTCAACCGCTTCGGGGTTAAGGTCTCCCACATGATATCCGGACAGCAATTCTTGCTCGGTTAGCAAAGCACCCATACTAGGTCCTACTCCAGCGTATGGGTCACAAACTACAATTCCTCGACCAAGCCTCTTTGAGAGTTTCTTTGCACTGATTGCGGTATTGGTTCTTTGGGTTGAAAGCCGTATTGAGAAATATACTTTGGTTGGATCTACCCATAACGAATAGCCATTTTCTCTAATTCTTGTAAGTGTTGAATCATCGCCATCTCGGCTTTCAATTACTCGTAATTTTCTAATTCTATAGTCGCCTTGAACTCCTTCATCAGCACATATTGCCCGGATATTTGGTGACTGCTGTAACATCGCTTCGGCTATTTTATTCTCAAATTGTTGAATCTCAGGCTCTATTTTTACTATTTGTAAATCGCCTTGTACTTCAAATGCAGTTGGCCATGACCCTTCCATTTGTTGAAATGTTTCAGCATCCAACCTTTGAGTCCAATGTGATGGTCCTTTGACTCGGCCTTGTGCAATTGTTTCTGGCATTCCTTGCCATACTGGGTCTCCTGTTATTGGCGCATTATCCAGCAGCGGAATGCCTTTTCTGCCACCATCTAATGGTAGAACTCCTGCCTCGCTTTGCAACCAGCCATTAGACTTGCAAAAGTCCAACCAAGTTTGGGTTTGCGCGCTCGGCACACTCAAATGACGCATGTCCCTCGCTACATCCAAGCGACTGGGGGGTTTGAGGATGA
>JABIGP010000177.1 GCA_018650105.1 Methanobacteriota archaeon | reverse complement strand
GACTGAACACCAGGAATGTTTAGCCATGTATGTGTTACAGTTCTAACGGTTGCATTGACTTCTCTTGCCGTCATATAGTAGCCCTCGAGGAATAATTCCTTTCCTACTATTGGGTCTGAACGATTTGAAATATCAAGGACTGTGAATTTTGTAAGCCCCTCAGTTCTCCAACCATTATAGCCATCAGTCCAACCCAACTCATCCCGTAAAGGACTGTTTTGAGGTATGGTCCAAGGAGAAACGGTGGAGATAACCACTAATCTATCACCGTCTAGCATCATCGCTTGAGGAGTTCCTTCTATCGTGAAGTTTGATTCATAGGTAATTGTTCCAAAGTCTGGAACTCCAAGAATTTCCAATTTTTGGCCGTTGAGGAAGTATATGTAATATCCATCTGTCTTGACGAAATCGGCTTCGTCAACGCCTTCTTCTTGATTATTAGTTCCTGAGAAATCTTTGCCTTCTTCCCTTGGCGGAGATGCGCTTTTTGTCTGTCCATTTGATGCCCCCGTTGCACCATCCATTGCCATTTCAGCGTCATCTTCCATCCAAAATCCACCGTAATAGTACACCTCTTCTGCAGCCTGCAAGATTTGTGTTCTGTATTCTTCTGCGATTGATTGTTTGAGGCTTTCTTCTAATGCCTGACAATCAGCAAAACCGCTTAATTGCGGATTACTTACCGTTCTTGATACTGCTGTTGACCAGTCACTTGGAAGGGTGACATCTGGAGTGTCTATCGGTTCATCGATTACCCCGGTACACCCGGATACTAACATCATTGCAAGTGTCAGTATAGCGACCGTTTTGTTACTAATCATAGATATCGCTCATTGTTCTTTGTTTTTAACGAATAGGTATCTTTGCTTGTACTTTCTACGGATATTGCGCAATTGGTAGCAGAATAGATGATTATTGTGACTCAAAGGGGGCGCATTCATTTGTAAGAAGAATTAGCCCAAACCGATTAGCATGAGTGGTAGTGGTTCTTCAGAGGGTTTCTTTCGTAAGTGGGTGATGCGCCAATATTGGCGTATGCAACAATCTCAAGCAGTGGTTAGCCTGTTGTTATGGGGCACGACTATCACACTCTTATTGTGGCCATATGTTAGTTGGAGATTCGATCCTAATTCCACATTTGCTGGCGTTCCGTTCACTTATTTTGGTCTAGCTTCAATCTTCTGTGGCGTGATGTTTGGGGTATTTGTTGTTGGTTTCCTCTATGACAATGTTTTCTCGTTATGGACTGAATGGCGCAGCGTAGATATGGAGCGAAATCCTTACGTCACCTATGCACAAACACCTAATTGGACGATTCTTACAGCGCTTCAGGCTGAAAATTTGAAACGAAGTGCGGCTGATGATGAGGAATTGGTATCTCAGATGGATTGGATTCTAAATTGGTGTGCCAGTTATTCAAAGGGTGAAATGTGGGCACGTGCGATTCAGCGCTGGGATATTGATTATGACAAGACCCCGACGTTTTGGTTTACCAACGAGGAATCAATGCAATCTGCTCGTGAAATTAAATTTGAAGATGAGGCATGAGTATGTCATCTCATATGGAAATCGAAAGACGATTTCTTGTCGATGGGCGTTCTCAAAAGCCTTGGCGCAGTGAAGCGCAAAACATTCACAACATTGAGCAATATTATTTGCAAGCCTCTAATTTGAACTTAGATGGTGAAGGTAATTTGTGCTTGTCTGATGTCATAATGACCAATCTAAGTTTACAGGAGATTTCTATTTTTGAATCTGAAGCAGATTGGATTCCAAGAATACGCATCAAGGATGGAGTGGCGATTTTTACTGTTAAGGGGCCACGAAAAGGAGCGAGTGGGTTGGAATTGGAATGGGCGGTTGAGGATGCTGCTGCTGCATCTGTCCTCCAATGGGGCCCATTTCCAAGTGTTAAAAAAACAAGATATTGTGTGACTGGCGCTGATGGATTAGTCTGGGAAATAGATGAATTTGAAGAGGGGTTGGCTGGACTTATTCTTGCAGAAGTTGAGTTATCTTCAGAACAACAAGCAGTTGAACTACCATCATGGATTGGTATTGAATTGACTGGTTTGAAAAATTGGTCAAACGCGGCACTGGCTGATACATTGATGGCGAATCTGTGAATCAGTAACTGTTCAGTGCTGAAATTACTCGATCTACTTCATCATCTCTCATCTCATGGAAGATTGGTATTGCAACAAGTTTGTTAGAAATTGAATCTGTTGTTGTCATATTGACATTGTGTTGCGGATGGTCGCTGAATACTGGCTGCTTATGACAAGGGATTGGGTAGTGGACTCTAGCGTCTAT
>JABIGP010000157.1 GCA_018650105.1 Methanobacteriota archaeon | reverse complement strand
TTTTCCTACACCTGGTAGAGTACTCAAGACCATACTCATCATGGTTTGCCAACCGTTTAAGAGAATAGCGCACAGTTATCTGCAAAAAACGCAAACTGAACTGAAAAATAGAAACTTGAGTAAAGATTAAGACGAGTGTTTCTGTATTATCATCATGGGTGAAGAAACGAACATTACATGCCGTGTATGTGATGCCGTGAACTCAATATTTCGAATGAAATGCTCAGAATGTGATCAGTATCTTGGAAAGGCACCAAAGAAAGGTCAGCCGAGAAGCAAGCAAAGTAAAGGGAGAGACAAATACAAGCGTAAACCGCCTGAATGTAATGGCAACAAGACAAAATATAATTCACGCTGGAACGCTGAACAAGCTAGAAAGCGAATATATGGGGCAAAAAATGCATCATTGAGAGTATACAACTGTAAACTATGTAGAGCGTTTCATTTAACAAAATATCGCGGTTGACTGTGAACAGAGTCTAGGAGTTTATCGATTAGAGAATCAGCAAGTCCTTTGCCCATCTCCACCATATTCGTGGATTGGTGCTTGGAATAACTGCTCACAAGTTCTGTTTACTATCGGAAGAGTCAATGTTGCACTTGACCAATCTATTGAGTATGAACCTATACTTGCAGGACTAGGGACATAATCTGAACCTGTTTGAGTCATCGTGATGTGAATTGATTCTCCTGCTTCTAAGAAAATGTCCATTGGCATGAATTCCATCATACCAGTTACTGAAACAAATGGAATGAGAACTTCTTGACCATCACGCCCTCCTGCATGGAACCTATAATCCATTACCGCATGACCAAGATGCATTCCTGAATCATCGGTCATTTCCAAATAACCATGTGCACCATTTGTTGTATGAGGTACAATATCCATGTGAAAAGTAGGCATTCCGGCAAGATATACATCCTGTTCAAATGGACCATATGTCATGGAAATTGAGTTAGTTCCTGTAATAGATGCGCCTGATGGAGAAAGGTCTTCAGCTGCAATCTCAAAATACTCAGTATCTGGTGCTGGATAGGTTGTCTCGAATCTCCAGCCACCGCGGTTATCTTGCATTTCAACACCCAAACTTGGCGCTCTTCCTTCACCTTTCAAATACCAATCAAACCAATACAGCATTTCATCAGCCCAATCCCATCTTAATGTGTAAGGATAGGCTTCTGCTCCTTCACCTGGTGAAAGGTCTGCATGGTCAGCACGGTCAGGATAATTATGATTCCATTGACCGGCGAGAGTTTTGATTTCAATTCCAGCATCTTCAACGATTTGATGAGTAGGGAATGTCATATGTGGGTCGACATTCCAATCTTGCATTCCCTGAATGATGTAAACAGATCCATTGTAATTCTCAACTACTCTATCCAAGAATGAGCGCTCGGTCCAATAGGTATTTCCAGCATAATCAACCATTCCTCCACTCAAGTATGCCGCTGGACCCATTGCATATCCTTGCATATAGCCCTCACACATATTTTGTGAATCTTCTGCATCTCCATCAACACCAAATGAGCCATAAACACCATTGTGCATTATCATTCCACGCGCCTCCATGCTTCCATTTCTCCACATTAAATCGTGAACTCCAATCAGTCCGGACATAGGAACAATAGTTGCAAGATATTCATTTTCAAATGTTGCTGCTTGCCAAGGAGTTGAACCATCATACGACTTTCCAATAATTCCAACTTTACCATTTGACCAAGGTTGAGAACCAAGCCAAGTAACTGCTGCATCAATTCCACGTTGCTCATCTGTTCCCATCAAGTCCATACAATGGTTTGAAGCACCAGTACCAAAAACAGAAACTTGGGCAACACCATATCCATGTGGTACATAATTCTCAATTAGGAATCTGCCCAATCTATCAGCAGGCGTTAATGCATCAACATCACCATCTGAATAATATGGACCAATTTCTGAAATAATTGGTACATGACAGTCATCGGGAAGTTCAGCACTTTCCCAATCACAGCCTTCTATTACTGGTAGCCAAAGTCCTAGATGAACTTCTGCAGAACCTGTAACACCGGCACCACCATCGGACAAAGTAATCGAAGGAACTGGAACAAATACCGAGCGTACTTCATCTATGCCAAATGTTCCATTGACGGTGACTCTTGAAAAATCTGCATTGACTGAATAATCAATGTCAGAGCGCTGCCAAGGTTCTGGATAAACATCGTATTCGCTGCTAATTTCTTCATTTTCAATGACATCGTTGCCAAAACAACCAGCCAACATACTGCTAAAAAATAGCAAAGTGATGAGCAAAGGCCGCTTGTCCATGCCCTTCGGGCATCTTCAATCAGTTTTGAATTAGTGGGTTGGTTGGACTAACAATTATTCAGAGAGTCCAACCGATTTTGCAGCATTATCTTCAGCTTCAATTTGCGCACGAACTTCATCCATGTTAATCTCGCCTAACTTAACTACCAATTCTCTCAAATCCTTCTCAGGTAATGCACCAGGCATCATGAATACGCCGATTCCTTCCTTGAATGCGATAGTGGTTGGAATTGAACGGATTGAAAATGATTGTGACAATGCTTGTTCTTGTTCGGTATCAATTTTTGCAAAAACAACATCAGGGTGATCTTCGGATACACGCTCAAAAACTGGTGCGTATGCCTTACAAGGGCCACACCATTCTGCCCAGAAATCAAGAATTACAATCTCGTTGTTATCAATTATTCCAGCAAATTCAGTCTCGGTAATATTTACTACTGCCATATTTGCTCGGCATAGCCCCACCCTTTTGAACCCCTGCTTTAAAAAATGCACATAATGGAAAGCGATAAATGATACACACTCCTAAGAGTCACTATGGAAGAACACTTTGAGTTTAACCCAGCATACACACTTTTGACCTACTCACTCTCCCCTGGTGAGAGCATTAATGTTGAACCCGGAGCCATGGTGGCAATGGGTGGCGTTGAAATGCAAACCAAAAGCAGTGGTGGTGGAATATTCAAGAGTCTCAAGAAAGCACTCGTCGGTGGAGAATCGTTTTTCCTTAACACATTTACAGCAGGTCCTACTGGTGGATGGGTCAGTATTGCTCCAGGCTCCCCTGGTGATATCAAAGGATTTGATGTCCATCCTGGTCGTCAACTTTTCATTCAGGGAGGCTCATATCTTTCCTCAACAACGAATGTTCAAACCGATACTCAGTTCCAAGGTATGAAAGGTTTCTTCAGTGGAGAATCAGTATTCTTTGTTAGAGCATTTGTTGAAGGTCAAGCCCCTGGTAAAGTATGGTACAACTCCTTTGGTGCTATCAAACAAATTCCTGTTCAACCTGGACAAACAATCACTGTTGATACTGGTCATCTTGTCGCATTTGAAGATACTGTTCAATATACTATCAACAAGGTTGGTGGCATGAAATCACTCCTAGTTGGTGGTGAAGGTCTTGTAATGAA
Source organism: Methanobacteriota archaeon (assembly GCA_018650105.1). Lineage (GTDB taxonomy): Archaea > Thermoplasmatota > Poseidoniia > Poseidoniales > Poseidoniaceae > MGIIa-L1. The sequence continues at coordinate 718 of JABIGP010000157.1, read as the reverse complement.
TTTCACTGGCCAAGGCAATATTTGGATTCAAACACGTAACGTTGGTAGCCTTGCTTCAAAACTGGTGCCATTCTTACCTACTGGCAACTGATAGTTGACTTATTATAGCAAATTCGCTAGTAATTCTATTAGAATTTGTCAAGCATTTGCACCGTCGCATTGATGTGCTTTATAGTTGAGCGATAGCCATGCGCCTCAACCAATTGCCTGCCATTGCCGTTCTCGTTATCATGCTTGTACCGGTGATGAGCGTCATTGCTAGCGATGAATCAACCGTAGCTGGCCGTAATAGTACCATTGTAGTTTCAGAATTATTCGTCAGTCCAAATAATCTCGTCTCCGATGAAACCTCAGATAATGTCTACGGAGCAGTAGACTGGAATGCTGATGGAGATTACGGGAAATATTCCGACCAATTCATCGAACTGTGGAATACAGGTCCCTCACCAGTAAATGTTTCAAACTGGCAACTATCACTTACAAGTGGAAGTCCTCCTTGTCAACTGGCTTGGGACACAATCTTGCCGGCTGATGGACGAATAACTGTATTCAGTGCAGATTCAGACCTATTGCTTTCTTACTATGACGGTGATACAGTTACCATCAGTGATGATTCAGGAACTGCTATTGATTCAATGTCCTATCCTAGTAAAGATTCATCATACGGGGAATCCTACATTGAAGATGAAAATGGAGTTTTGGACAAAGTAGTCCCAAC
>JABIGP010000136.1 GCA_018650105.1 Methanobacteriota archaeon | reverse complement strand
TCTCCAATGGAAACCGGCCTTTTTTTATGAGTCACATTGAAACGGGAAAAGCCAGCCCGCTGGCTCGGTGGAGTCATGCAGAGCGGTGTAAGTGGCTGGTACGCGAGATTGGATAGGTGCCTATCCGAGAGGACTTCACAAGTTGATATTTGGTTAGATGCGTGGGAAGAATCCCTTCGCAGCCATCAACCTATCGCGGCGATATTACCGAAGGACTGGCCTACACTTCCAGCAAATTTACTAACTGATCCGGGTCATGTTTTAGACCACCTTTTAGCAAGACATGATGCTGAATCAGATGGTCGTTCACCTCGTGGCGCTCACCCTACACCACCGCGCCTGGCCGATGCCGTAATCGCCTCGGAATTACATGAAACACTTACTCGGCCTAAAGCCCCCGTAAAATCAGCAAGTATGCAAATCAATAATTTGCCACCAGGATTTAGGCAACACATAGAACAACTAAATCTTCCACAACATTCTCAAGAAAATGAAGTTGACGATGCTGCTGAATTGAACGCTGTCTCAGAAGGACTTAGGACACTTAGTGGAGTTCCACTTCCAATAGCAGATACTGCTTGTGGCGGAGGGATATTCCATGCGCGAGTCATTAGACGCCACGCGGAAGCACATGATGACGGACTCCCGCAAACAAAAATAGAAGACACACGAAAACTACTCACGTCTTTTCAAATAATTGACATCAATGAATTAGTAGTAACTTCCACTCGCCGCCGATTATTATTAGAGGCAATCCGCTTCAATCTAGTGTGCCTTGAGGGGGAGCGAGAAGGATGTTTGACGCGTTTAGAAGCTGAACAACTCCTTCAAGAATCTGTAAAACAAGGCGATACATTACAAGGAGAATGGCCTTGGCAAAAACCGCCTAAACTAGTCGTTACAAATCCTCCTTGGCTACGAATAAAGGATAGATTCAGAGGAATGGAAAACGGTTCACAACTAAGAAAAGAACTTGGTGAACAACTTCGTTCTATCGGAGACGAAAGCGGTCCAAGATTTTCTACCATGAGAGGGAATGTCAATCTATACCGATTGTTTATTGAACGCAGTTTGCAACTTCTTAAAGAAGGTGGCCGCCTGAGAATAATTGCTCCTGATAGTTTATTACGAGAACAATCATCTCATCCTTTACGCCAATTATTGGTTGAAAAGCATGGATGGAGCGATGTTTGGGCTGTTGAAGAGGCGAATCACCTATTCCCTGGGATGACCCAAGGTGTAGTAGTGCTGGGAATAACCGCAAAGCAACCAGAAAATGCACTTGTGGTCAGAGGACCAATTAGCCGCTCCGACTTAAGACGTGATAGCGCAGGATTATCTAATCGAGTCCCATCCTTTGAAATGGAAACCAATCGATGGACGAGTTGGGCAAGAGGAACTTGGGCAATTCCAAGACTACCTCGCGATAGAATTGAGAGAAAACACACCCTAAAAATTCTTGACCGTCTAGCAACATTACCGCGTCTTGGCGACAAGGAACACTATCTTGCAACCAATGGCAATTGTGTTAGGGTCAGGGTTGGAGAAATAGATCAAACCTCACATTCACAAAAAATAGATACATGGGTGAAAGGAAGAAGAAACCGACCATTTATTCGAGGAGTTCACTTTAGTGAAGATGAAATTGGTAAGATTTTCATTCGCCACCCCGCGTTTAGAACCGACATTCCATCTCGCGCTAACGAACGCCAATTAGCAATGTGGATTGGAGGGTCAAACCCACGTTATGGAGTTCGTATTGCATGCCAAGCAATTGTCAATGCACATCAAGAACGCCGTTTACGCTGGGCAGTTATTTCAGAAGGATGCGTACTTGGTAACAGTGTTAACCACATTGAATTACACCCAGATATCAAACAGTTCCTAACAGAAAAGCATGGGTCTTTAGAGGCCGCATTACATTGGTTATGCGGATTGTTAAACGACGACTCCTTAGATGAATGGGCACGTGCCTGGAGTGCAAATAATAATGTCAATAATTATGAGTTGGAAATGCTCCCACTGGCCATTGAAATAACGCCGGAAATAGGAACCTTGAGCGTGTAAAACGGAATTAGACCCGCCTAATTTTCCACTTTACAGTCCCATATTATCCTCACATGAACACCAATGCCCTTTATTAGTGATAGGTGTTTAGTATGGCTCGCCGAAGAACTTTGGAGTGAGTATAATGGGAGTTCATCCAAAGATCGGAATTACTGGTTTACCGCGTAGTGGTAAATCTGCAGTGATGGAAAAAGTCCTCTCAATGCTAGTCGATGAACGAACTAGAGAGATATCCTTACGAGGCGGTCAAGAGACTATTATCGTAGGAGGAATGAGGACAGAGCCAATAGTAGAAGGCGGAGAACGCCTTGGATACAAAGTCATTGACATCGTCACTGGTGCAGAGGCTGTAATGGCTCACAAATCAATTGATTCAAGACTTAGAGTACTTGGATACGGAATTGACATTGAAGCTTTAGAAACAGTTGCCATTCCAGCCATTGAGTACGCAAGAGATGAATGTGAAGTAATTGTTATTGATGAGATTGGTAAGTTCACAGTTGAATCAGAAGATTTCGTCAACATTGTTCGTAGCGCACTGCAAATCGATAAACCAACCCTACTAACACTTCACAAGAAAAGTCGTCACCCACTTTTACAGGATATTCGTAGAAGAGACGATGGACGTATTCTAGAAGTAACTCCAGTGAATCGAGCATTACTTCCTTACAAGATTCACAAACTAATGCGAGAAACCTATTGATTTCTCCGTTGGGTTCATGCCATGACTCTATCTGGGTTGCAATATGCAAAGACCGGCCGATGCAGCATCTCGCCTTTTGGCAGCCACTGGTTTGGGGCTACTATTAGCCACAGGATTCGGCCTGCAACAGCAAATGATTGATTTGAATAAAGCCGGAGTTGGCTGGATAATTGGTATTTTAGGACTTATTCTATTGGCGGTTTCTACTTTGGTCGCACAAGGAGGTGGGCCACTTGCAAAATCATTCCCGCTTGAAAACGAAATTGAAATGGCAAACCGAGTAAAAGAGGATGTTGAAGAGATTGAAAAAGATTCGTCCATGGGCAATGCATGGGCAAAATTGGAAGCAACTGTACTTGAACAGGATATTTCTGAACAAGAATGATGACACTAATTCACGGTTTACTAATCGGTGCATTCATCAAATGATTCCTCATCGCCAACAATAGAGGCGAATGAAATGAGTGAAGTCCCAGAAGGAATGTACTATACAAAAGAACATGAATGGATTAGAGTTGAGGGTGATGAAATCGTCATCGGGATTACTGATCATGCTCAAAATGCACTAACCGATATTGTCTATATTGAACTACCAGGGGATGACGAAGAACTTGAAGAGATGGAAGAATTCGCTATTGTTGAATCTGTAAAATCCGCTTCTCCAATTTTCGCTCCATTGGCTGGACAGGTAACTGCAGTGAATGATGAATTAGATGACGCTCCAGAACTTCTGAACTCAGACCCATATGGGGCTGGATGGATTATTAGAATGCGCTTAAGTAATCCTGAGGCAGTATCCACTCTAATGGATGCTGCAGCTTACAAGGCAGAGATTGGCGAGTGAGGATTTTGATTGAAGAGGACTTGTTGAGCCTCTATGTTGACGGGTCTTGTTTGGGTAATCAAAATGTTGACCAAAATACCCCTGCTGCTTGGGGATTAGTAGTGGTCAAAGGCGATACTGGCTTGGGTAAAGGCAGTGGAGAAATAATCGATGAAAAATCTGCCATGGTAATTACAGATAAACACGCAGTAGGTTATATCGGAGCAGAAGTTGGTTCAAACAATACTGCTGAACTATCTGGATTTGCTGCTGCATTGAGGTGGTTATTGGTAGAAGGTGGTACACAACCAGCAATAATTAGGGCCGATTCTCAATATGCTGGAAATTTAGCCGCTGGTGTTTGGAAAGCAAAAGCGAATCGTGAACTTGTAGCAAATGTCCAGATGCTGTGGAAAGAGGTATCGGAACTCCGAACACTTTCTTGGAGCCACGTTAGAGCGCATAGAGGACATCGTTGGAATGAGCGGGCAGACCACTTAGCATTACGCTGTGCCAATCAGCAATCGCCCGCCCCCCTTAGTTTTTGGAAGCCAGGTCAAAGATGACTAATCCAATCTTTGAATTAACCAATCTCTCAGTTCTTGCCCTAAATCAGGTCGCCGTAAGGCGTGGTCTATCTGTGATTTCAACCAAGGTAATGGTGAACCAGAATCATACCATTGATAGTCATCAAGTGTCACACCAAGCAGGCCCAAATTATCCATCCAATGTTGTTGAATTGCAATGGATTGTAACTCACCATGGTTTTTTAGATCATATCGATTGAGTAATTCAGAAAAATCCGCTGTAAAAATATATCTTCCACATAAAACTAAATTTGAAGGGGCTTCTGTAATTTTTGGTTTCTCAACTATTGAAATGATGCGCTGACCATCCAATTCAACGACTCCATAATTGCATACTTCATCATCTTCAACACTAACAAGTCCCACACATGGTAAATTGTTTTCAGAATAACAACGCACTAGTTCTGCACTTGCATTTGATGCGGCATAATTGCTTGGAGTTGTATGATTATTCATCAGTAAATTATCACCTAATAGAACTAAAAATGGACCGTTTATTGATGATGTAGCCATCGAAATTGCATTGGCCAAACCAAGTGCTTGATGCTGAACATGGACTAAAACTTCAATATCAATAAATGGTGAGAGAATTGTCGGCTCCAAATCGCTTCTTTTCTCAAGCAACCATGAATTATCTGCGAGAAGTGATGACAAATCTTTGCGCGGTGAAGTTACGATGTGCAGTCTTTTTGCCCCTGCAGCAACCGCTTCTCTGGCAAGATGCGTTAGAACTGGAATATCGACCAATGGCAAGGCTTCCTTAGCGATGCTTGCACTTGCAGGTAACATACGAGTGCCGAGGCCGCCGGCAACCAATACTGCGTCCAAAACCTCCGCCATAACCTCACTATGATGCCACAGGCTTTCAAGCCTAAGCCCTTCAGCAAGGTTATGCAGCCAAAACAAGAGGCGAAACTTTTCGGCATTGTCGGTTTGTTATTGGTAGTACAAACATTCCTCGATTTTGCACCTGCGGGGCCATGGGATTCACGCTCATTTAGTAGGGGTGTAATAGGATTAGTTGGTTTAGTACTGCTATACATTTCTTGGTTTAGATTCACCTTTGATAGAAAGGGAATTGCCCCTGTAGTAACCCTTTGGAAATCGCCTAAATCAACTTCAATAAATGTAATAATATTCGGATTAATTTGTTTAATCTTCACCAAATTCATCATCAATTCGAGTCTTGGTGATTCATTCCCGCAACCAGCGGGATTATTGATATCACTAATCGGATTATTGACAATCAGTAATGGCGTCTATGTTTGGCTGATTAGCGCAGGTCCTCTTTCTGTAAAAGAAGAAGAATAATCAGTCAATAAAGCCCAGTTCCTGGTCAAGAATATCTAGTGCATCTCCTAAATTAGGTGCCTCACCAGATTCCTGTTGAGAACTTTGATGGGGGCTTGGTGGCAGTGGATTACTAGGCATCTCGCCATTTCCTTCCAACCAAGCAATCCACTGAAGGTAACGATTTTCTCTTCTAACCTTCAACGGTGCCCACAACTCTTGTAAATCCACATCATTGGTTCTAAAATGGGATATTCGGATTGAGAAATTTAGAGGATCAACCTCCTCCATTCGCAGCAATAATTCGCGCAATCTCGTTCTAACAACCTCGTCGCCATCATGCCAAAGTGCGGTCAATATCCCTCTTTCATCATCAGGGAACTCAGTAATATAATCGCGTAGATTTACGACTAGATTACGACGTACAATCGGTAAATCATGCTTGGTCAGAATTGCAACTTTATCCGCCCACATCGTTGTATCTAAGAATCTCAAATCCGAAACGGTTGTTGCTGCAACTGCTAATACGATTTCATCATCATCTTGTAACATGTCTTCCAAGAACGGTATTGCATCATGACCAATTCTTCGAAATAGTCTTGTCAATACATCAGCCATAGCCCTTCTAACCAATACTTCTTCTCTCTTGTGTAATCTTTGGGCTAATTGTAGCCCCGCATCTTTGTCAACTTCTAACAAACGAGCAAGACATAGTGAAGTTTTTACAGCCACTTCTTCGTTTGAATCACTGGCTCTGCGTAGCAGTAAACTTGGCAGAGCCAACGGCTCAACCAATTCCGCCCTCTGTATAAGTAGGCGAGTCCATTCAATAGCCAATAGTCGGCGGTCGTCATTTCCATCCTCCAATCTCGTTAGCAACCACTTAGCCGCTTCAACTCCTTGCTGATGAGCAACAACCGAAGTTGAACGCGGAATGATTGCGTTAGGATTCCAATCCAAATTCTGTGGCCCTGCTTCGGGCTGAGTATGCCATGTACCCGGACGTTCTGCTAGAGCAATAGATTCAATCAAGTGATAACCTTGGTGGACAGGCTGACCTCTTGGAACGGTTGAAAGGCCATCGATTAAAGCGATTGCAAGCCACCAACGGTCAACATTGGGCGCTACAGGGTCAAATGCCTGACTCAGCCAATTTAGCGCAATAGAAAATAGCAATCTTTCGGAAACTTTGTCGATTCTGCGCTCAAGCCACTTGTTATGGATTTCAAATGGGTCATCGGATAGGTTCATCCGGTGCGGAACTATTTGGTCAACAACAGAATTCAAATTAGATTCAAACATTCCTCTGTCAACCGACATCATTCCCAAACCTAATTCTACCAGTTCATTTGGAGAAAGCGGCATTATCACTGGGAAATCAGGATCTGAAATAGGTGGGTTTGGCAACGGCCAAGAGGTTGTGCCTCTTTCCAGAGCTTCTACCAAACCAGTCGCGACTGCTTCATAAGCTAAGTCGGATAGTTTGTTCCGCGCTTTTGACATTTCACTTCCTCAAATATCTAATTCGATATTGAGGTTTTGAATCAATTCCTTGTAGCGATTACGGATGGTAACTTCTGTAACACCTGCAACTTCAGCAACTTCACGCTGAGTACGTCGCTTACCACATAGAACTGATGCGATGTAAATAATTGAAGCAGCGATTCCAGTAGGGCCTCGTCCACTGGTCAATTCTTTTTCTTGTGCCGCCTTAATCAATTCGTAAGCCTTTGCCTCAACTTCAGCATCTAAGCCAAGCCCAGAACAGAATCTTGAGATATAATCTTCAGGCCCTGTAGGCATGATCTTCATCTTTAACTCGCGGACCATGAAACGGTATGTTCGTCCGATTTCTTTACGCCCAGTACGAGATGCTTGTCCGATTTCATCAAGTGTACGAGGTACACCACATTGTCGGCATGCTGCGTAAAGAGATGCTGCTGCAACTCCTTCAATAGAACGTCCACGAATCAATCTCTTGTCAACTGCTTTCTTGTAATTGACCGCTGCTGCTTCTCTTACAGACTTAGGCAATTCCAGGCGG
>JABIGP010000156.1 GCA_018650105.1 Methanobacteriota archaeon | reverse complement strand
CTTTGGTAGTGGAGCAAGTTCAGCAGGCTTGCGCATATATTCTCCTGCAACATCCGAATCAACTTGGATTCGCATAGATTGCACTCTGGCTTCGTTAGGATGATGTCGTTCACCGACTATCGTCCCAACCTTCTTATCGTTAACATAAACATCTCTTTGGATTAACTCCTGGATGTCATAATTGTCGTTTGGCATTTTTTCCCATCTCCTTGTGCCGGTGTAGTCCGGCTTACTTAATGCTCGTTAGTGGGGGGTCTTATACTCTTGCCCTACGAAAAAGCGAAATCCAATTGAAATGTCGTATAATATAAGTTAAGTGCAATTGAATAAGCGATACTAATTTAATTTCTGTTAATGTCGTATAATTAATTTCCCAATACAAATTGATGCATCATCGAGGGTCGATATTTTCAGGAATTATTTTTTGTTCAAAGAAATTCCAGCAATAGTAAAAAAAGGTATTTCTGGCATTTTTCCAATTGAAAGTTAACCATTAGCGCAAAGGGGTTGCGATCTCGACAATCAGAATCTCGGACAACATTCCAGTCCAGGCTAGAATACGAGCTAATAATTCCTCTTTACATTCGCCACAATATGTTATATTTTCAATTGCAAATTAGATTTTTCAATTGAAAAATATGTTTTTGAAATCTGTGTGATTAAGCATTGATGATAGTAATTGGAATGGTTGCTTTCAAGTGATGATGGCGCTTGGCGTAGAATATGGCCACCCCTGTCGTTCATATTCGCGGCAGTGATTGTTGTATGGGAAGGTCACTCGTATCCAGATTGATACGTTCCGATGTAAAAATTGTAATCCCTGAAGTTGATTTACAAAGTTTTGAAAAATTGTTTTCCACCGAGTTGATTTATTCAAACTCTCAATTGTTGAACTCTGAGAATACTCCAATTGAGCAAGGACACAGAGTTGTTCTGTTAGGATTAGGCCCCTTCATTGGCAACGCCGAGCAATCATCAATTGGTGTTGATGGCAGTGAAACAATCTTGATCACACCGGGATTTGAAAAAGTCGAAGTCGATAGTAGCGAAATTGATTCACATCTAATTATCAATCACATGATAGCCACTGCTTGTAATGACTATTGGTGCTGTCCAATACTTCAAAACTGGTACAATGCAATATCTAGTGAGCAAAATATTGAATCCGACCCACGCCCAAAACATTGGTGGGTATCGGAAATGGATGTCGTTGATTCAATTGTAAGAATACTTGTAAGTGACTTGCCATTCCCAAAAAAGGTTAACATTTCTGGAAGAAGAGCGTGGTCGGATAATCAAACAGTTGAGGAAATGAGGCTATTGTTTTCAAGGACAATGGCTGGAAAGAGCGGAATGTTTTCGGCACAGCATTTGACGACTCCTCCATCACCTACAATTGAGGTTGAAGCAATTAGTGAGGGTGATGAAAACGAATACCCTCGGCCAAACCTTGAATCAATTCATCAAATTTTAGTTGCATGCGATGGAGATGGTTGGAGGCCACTAATGCCCATTCGTAGTGCGTTGATGGTGTTTCTAGCCGGAGCAATCCAAGAATCCTAATCGGATAGTTCAAAGGCTATGGGCTTTGAACTAGTGGCATTGGTTGTGAAGGCACGTCTTTGGTTCTCAAAATCCTATGCTGAAGCAGCAGGTAGGTTTACAATCGCTTGTCAAGATTTATTGTCCGCAGGACACAATGTCGAACATCAACGCCTGAATATTGGAATGAAAGGTCCAGCAGGCGAGGATTTAGCGATAGATATTGCAGTTATCGGTTCACTAGATTCTGGCAAGGCGATAATATCGAGTAGTGGAGTTCATGGAGTTGAGGGCTATCCTGGGTCGGCTATTCAGTTGTCGATAATGGATACATTAGCTAAAGCATCGCCCTTTGACGACCACGCAGTTATTATTATTCACGCAATCAATCCATACGGAATGGCATGGTGGAGGCGATTTAATGAAAACAATGTTGATTTGAATAGAAATTTCCTTCGTTTGGATGAGGAATATAGTGGAGTTCCAGAAGGATACGAGAACGTAAAGGATTTCATCAACCCCAAGACAATTCCCAAGAAGAATGAGTATTCATTTAACATTCGTGCCCTGTTGTTGATATTGAAATATGGCTTTAACAATTTAAAACAAGCAATAGCCGAAGGTCAATATCAATACCCAACAGCAATTCAGTATGGAGGTTCTAAATTAGAAAAGGGACCTACAATGCTGATTGAATGGCTATCTACAAACCTTGGCTCCATCCAAAAGTTGTTTGCAATCGACCACCATACAGGGTTGGGTCCAAGCGGCCATGATACCCTGTTATTGCCGCTTGAATTGAGAACAAATGATAAACAAAAATTTGATCATTTGCAAGAAATGTTCCCTGGACATATTGAACTATTGGATGCAAAAAGTGGCATTGGTTATGAGATAAAGGGAGACCTTCATCAAGGTTTAGTAAATCGTTTTCCTAATATTTCTTGGACATATTTTACTCAGGAATTTGGCACATTTAAGCCAACCAAAGTAATCAGAGCGAGTAGGGATGAAAATCGTTGGACTCAATGGGGAAATCACATTGATGAGGCTGGTGCAAAAAACCATTGGACTAGATACAATTTGTTAAGAATCTTCAATCCTAATGATGAAAATTGGCAAGAAAAAATAATCTCTCGTGGCAATATTGTCTTTGATAGTGCAACACAGTATCTTTTGTCCGATAATTGAATCACAAGGTTTGCGGTCCACCCGCAGCCATCACTGGAAGCGGTTGAAGTTCTCCGCGTAAACTTGGACCCATCGTAACGCTTCCATATATCCCAGAATCAGTAGGGTTGTGAGCTAGTGCAAACCAAACTCGCCCATTCGCATCAATTTGCATATCAAGGAAATCACCGAAACCACCACAGCGTTCGTATCCACAAGTAGGGCTTGCATCGTCAAGTGGGTCACTTGGGTCGTTAACCATCACGGTAGTTATCAAAGGAGTTTCGTTGAAAGCATCACTCATCATGGAAATATATCCATGCCAAACACCATCTCCAGTAGTTCCAACATATCCAAATGCAACTCTTCCAGCATCGCCGGCAATCACTACAGGGAATCCAGTTCCCTCAAGGTGAGAAGGAGCGATCATTTGAGCTTCTGACCATGTATTTGCATCATCGAGAGAATATGAGAAATATGGTAAATCATCAATACCCATCCACATAGCGTAAACATTTGAATCACCATCTACTGAAACCTGTGCTTCTTCTGCATTCCATGTATCTGCAGTGCCGCTCACTTCAGTAGGCAATACATGTTCACTCCAAGTCAATGCTCCATCATCAGTTTTGTACATTGAATAACCACTTCCATCACAACCGGTTTGTCCGCGATAGAAGTTTCCATTTTCTGCACCGATAATGTGTGCAGAGAGGCCACCGCTTTGACAATCAACAGGCGCTCCTGGCAATTCAGGGCCCCATGTAGCACCACCATCTTGGGATGCAGAGCATACTGGGAAGGGGAAGTTTCCATTGATACAAAAGACCCACAACGTTTCGTGTAACATGGCTGGATATGGCGATGAAGCAATCGTTTGATGGTCTTGTACCGAATATCCAGTGGCCACAGTTGGCCCAGTCCAAGAATCTCCTTCATCATCCGACCATTCAACAGTCATTCCAAGTAGTGCATGCATATCGAATTTCATGATTCTATCAGTCCAAGGGTCAACATAGATGTAAGGGTCATTGGAATTAGCGACTGGAAGGAATGGACCATAGACGTTTTGACAAGTATAATCCAAATTATCAGCAGTCATTGTGGTAAGTCCGGAGCATTGTACAACTGCGGTAGAACCTGCTGGACCGTTTCCATGGCTTGCCATGTACAGATTTCCAGTAGATGTAATCCCCATAGTAGGCTCAAAAGTACTCATTCCGATGCCATAATAACTTCCAGCAGAAAGGAACGGAATGTTATTTCCTCCCAGTGCTGAAGTGTTATTCATTGCATTGATTCCGCCAGGATAATGATACCAAGTATTGTTGCCTAGTTGCTCTTTAAACGTGAAAAAAGGGTCTTCTTCAACAATGATTTTACTTTCTTCGTCCGAGCCAAAACATCCTGCAAGCATCGACGTTGAGATTAGTATTGCAAGAAAACCTGCTTTGAAACTAGACTGCATATTTACACCCCCCTATTGTCATTGGTCGCCAAAGAAGTCACTGCCGAGTAATGGCAGCAATACACTCGCATCACCTTCAACACATATGTGGGGGGCTTCTGGACGCATCTTGCCCCATGAAATTGCTTCTCGCAATCTTGCACCTGAAAGACTACCATCGTGCTCAGGTGCTGTTGTAATGTACACAGCGCTATCAAGGCCGCCGCGGTACTGATTCCACCAAATTACATGGTGCTTTGATATGCCGCCTCCAATCATCAATGCGTTTGAAGTCTCAACATCCCAAGTTAGGTCAGACATATGTTGCTCGTCGGCCAATGTATCGATGTGGAATTCACGATGCTTTTGACGCAGCATGAATAATTGCGCCCCAATAGAGCCATCGGTTATTCCAGGGATGACTATCGGAATCTTGTGTTTTGCAGCCCAGTAAATGATAGTATCAGGTGTTCCAATACGCTTGCCCAATTCCCAAACTAATTGGATAGAGCCGAACCCAATCCATGCATCTGCGCCGGTTTTTCCTGTTTCTTCAAGACGGCATTTGTAAATGTCTTCCAAAGCAGGCATGACCATTTGTTCAATAATTTCGCCGTATGAAGCATTTGGAACGATTACATTGCCAAGACGCATCAAT
>JABIGP010000243.1 GCA_018650105.1 Methanobacteriota archaeon | reverse complement strand
TGTTGCAGAAACTGATGTAGATGTTGAAACCGGCCAAATAAAATGTACAAATGTTTGGGCCGCCCACGATTGCGGTAAAGCATTGAATCCTTTGGCTGTAAAAGGGCAGATTATCGGCTCTTGCCACATGGGGCTTGGCCAAGTGATTTCAGAAGAAATGGTCTATGGGAGAACTGGGCATTTACAAAATGCTAATCTGTTAGAATACAAGATTCCATCAGTTCATGAAATGCCACATGTTGAACCAATTATCGTAGAGTCATGTGACCCTGAAGGCCCATTTGGTGCAAAAGAAGCAGGTGAAGGGCCACTATTACCTATATTACCTGCAGTAGTAAATTCAGTATACGATGCGATTGGAATAAGAATTAACGATTTACCATTGACTCCTGATACTGTATTTTTCGCTATTGAAAAGAAAATGAAGGCACTTTCTCTTGATGATGCCCTTGATTTGAAAAGTCCAAGAGTGACTCATTCTCCTATGCAGAAAATTGTTGTTGAGAGAGCTGCACAGCATAAAGTTCGAGATATTGCACGACAAAGAAGCGATGACACCTCTGCATATGTGAACGGAGTATTATTCGGATTTGATCCAAATATTCCTCTCGAAGACCAAGTAGAAGGATGGAGAGCTGCAACAGAACCACTCCCAGAACAATTAGCAGAACTTGGCTTTGCAGGTAAAGCATGGCTCAAAAAAGAACAACGTCAAATGGGAGGTGAAAATTGATGCTAATGACTCCATTTAAACTCCACCACCCTACTTCAGTTGAGCAAGCATGCGAAATCGCACAACAATTAATGGAAGATGGTCAGAAATTTGATTGGGTTGCAGGTGGAACAGATTTGATTCCTAATTACAAATGGCACATCAATACAAAACCCCATGTAATTTCTCTTGCTAAAATTCAAGGGGCGAGTGTTATCTCTGCCACAGAAATTGGTTGCATGGCGCGATTGTCCGATTTAACCGAAGAGAATGGAGTTCATCCATTGATTGCTGAAGCATCCTTGAAAGTTGCCTCCTCTTTGATAAGAAAGAACGCAACACTCGGGGGAAACCTGTGTCTTGATACCCGTTGTTTCTGGTATAACCAGGGAGAAGATTGGAGGCGTAGCATTGATTGGTGCCACAAAGCAGACTGTGGCACTGGAGCCGATTGTAGGGTGATTCCGAACCAAAACACACTATGCGTTGCTACATATCAAGGAGACATTGCTCCTAACTTGATGGTTCTTGAAGGTATGATTCACATCGTCGGCCCTTCTGGTCAAAGACAAGTACCGGTTCGTGATTTTTATCAATTAGATGGAAAGAAAAAGAATGTCCTCGCAGAGGGCGAGTTTTTACTCAAAGTAACCCTTCCCTCAGAGTCGCAACAAAGAATCGGTTGTTACCAAAAATTGCGTGTTCGCGACTCTTGGGATTTCCCAGAGGCCGGTGTTGCCGCATCATGGATTACAGGTGATGAAAAGTCGATTCTCATCGCATCCACTGCTTTAGAATCAATACCAAAGATGCATGATGAACAGGTATCTGCAGTGTTAGAAGATGGATGGCAAGGTGTTGAAAGTGTTAAAACTCTTTCAGTAGCGATTCAAAAATCAATAAAGCCAGTAAATAATACAACATTAACTCCAAGATATCGTAAGAAGATGGTTAGAGTATTGACAAAGAGAGCAATCAATGGTTTTTTGCGCTGAGGTGAAACAATGACTCGAATCTCAACTAGAATAATTGCAGGGCTAATCATCGTGTTGCTGTTGCCGTTTTCATTAAACGCATCAGCTCAGTTCGAACCTCAAAGTTGGGAATTAGGCTGGGTTACTGATGTCGAAGGATCTTATGAAGTAGAAATGGAAGATGACTGGGACATTAGCGGAGAATTGGTAGTGTTCATTGAAAATTCACGTCAAAATGAGTTAAATGTTAATTTTGATTTAGAATGGAATTCGGATACACCCTTCGAAGTAGATGGTCCTGAAACAGGTACAATTGCAAGCGGAGAGAATCTCTCTTTCACATTTACATTGACGGAAAATGGCGACCTTGACATCCGAAGTTTCAGTCCATCGGATACATATGGGTTGACATTAACTGCGGAAGAAGTAGTAGCATCAGGTCAAACTGTTTCTACTCAAGAAGTTGATGCGGAGGTAAAGTTGCCAAAAATATTCAATTTGCAACCCGATGATGTTGAAGACCAAACAATGTTTTCAGGCACCTGGATTGAAGTTGAAATTTTAATTTCTAATTGGGGCAATAATAAGGATGCAGTAACAAGTGCCGAAATCAATATTAGGAGTTGTCCGAATCTAAATGTGGAAGGATTGGAACAGTATGACAATTTAATTGTTGAACCAACCGAATTGAACAATAATGTTGCCCAAGGATTTGATGTGAAGTTTGTAACTTCTACCAGTCACCCTGGTAGAACATGTGAAGTGACTTTCTCAGTTATTTCCGAAGGGGATGAGAGAGTTCGCTCAACCACTTTTGATGTAAAAGTCTCAGCAGCAGAAATAGTTGAGGAGGATCAATCATCAGATGGTAGCTCATCAAGTGAAAATGGATTGAGTGAAAGTTCTAGCAATTTGGCATGGTTTGGTTTATTTGAGTTGTACATTGTTCTTATTTTGGCATTTTATTACCCTAGAAGGGGAGAATGACTCATTCTGTCTTGATTGTTGTGATAATTGTCAAGAACGCTGAATAAACTCTAATGTAGTAATTCGGCACGAACCTTCCGTATTCCGGCATTTTATGCCGAAAATGAATAGAAAAGGGGGTCGGCTTCAATAATTGAAAATGCGCAGTGATGGACAACTATTATGAGTGGAGCGAAGTTCCCACGAATGCTTGTATTGAGTTATGCTTGTGCAAACACCGTAGGAGAGATTAAAATGGCAGAGAGCGATGGTTCCCGTTTCAGTCTTGAGACGTGGTTAATGGTTGGCTTAATTTCTTCATTATTATTGTCCACAGTAGTGATTGCCCTAGTATCTTCAAACAAGGAAACAGTATTCTCTCCTTATGATAACAGTCCAGATTATTCAGACCAACAATTGACAGTAATGCGTTCCGATTTGGGAGATGGTGGGGTTGGCTACAATATTGCAAACACAATGTCAACTCCAATGCTGGTAAATGATTGGAAAGAACCACACCGCACATTATTGGTAATTGCAGCGCCAGAGAAACCATTCGATTCAGCTGAAGCAACAGCATTGTATGATTTTGTTGCCAACAAAGGTGGTAAAGTCATACTCGCAGCAAATAGTACGAACGCACAATTAGTCGCTGAAGAATTCGGTGTCAAATATTTTGACTCTCCAGTAGTTGATCCTTACCAATATTATGAAGTCGCAGATGAAAAGGGCGAACGAGTAGAACCAGATCAGAGAAGACTCTGGTCCGTTGCAAGTATTGATAGAGATGTTACTGAAATGGGAGAAGAATCTAGAATCCCTTGTAGTCAAACAATGATTACAAACCAACAAATCAGTAATTGTAGAATGCCGGTATTATTCCACCGCCCAACCGCAATCCAGGTTTTGGATGAACAGGCAGACTCGGGTCGCGAAATCAGTGTATTAGCCCATGCATCAACACCAGCATTCATCGCTCGCCAGGATATGGATGTTAACAACCAAAACAATCCTACTTTAGGCGAAGGAAAAACCGGACTAATAGTTCGTATTGACTATCCAATAAATAGTGGAAACATTATCGATAAGAAACCTAACAGTGTTGTTGGTAATGTTTCAGCAACTGGAAGTATTGTTTTCGTATCCGACCACTCTGTGTTTGCAAACCACTTATGGGATTCTGATATAGCGGGAGAAACAGGCAAGTTGCAGTGTGAATCTCCACTTTACATCGACAATAATCACAAGTGCTGGAGTACTGCAAGTGATGGATTGTCCACATCTCATGGTTCAACACTATGGAATGGAAACTCACAATATTTTACTACTCTAATTTTTGATATGATGGAATTTGACAATGATGATATGTCAACGACCATTACTAGTCATCCAGACCAATTTAATTTGGTATTTGATGAAAGTAGACACGTATCAAGTGCATTGAGTATGCCTTTCACTGAAGCGATGGGGGCAATTGTATTGCTTACCAGTGATGTTGTCCTGAAGTGGTTGATTATTCTCAATTTATTCGCTCTTCTATCCATTGCAATAATGGTTGTTCCAGAGAAAGAGAATTGGAGACACGTCTTTGATTTGACTCGTTTCCGTGAGCGCCCTAACAAGGTTGACTCTTCACAATACCATACGCGCACAAGAGAAGCATTGCTCTCAAAGGTGCGCCAATTTAATGATTTAACACGCGATGAATTCGCGCTTAAGAGCCCAGCGGAAATAATGCAATTAGTCCGCGACCCACGATTGGTTGAATTAATCAGCAGTAATCGTGCCTACTCCAACGAAGAACTACGGGAAGTAATTCCCCAAATCCGACGTTGGGGTAAATAGATAGGAGGAAATTGACATGCAACCCCCAGCACCACCAGCAGCCCCAGCAGTTCCTGCACCAGCGGCACCTGTGGCCCCTGCAGCGCCTATGCCTGCCCCTGCCCCTGCGGCTCCAATGCCAGCAGTAGCACCAGCAGCACCAGCGCCAGCAGCACCAGCCCCAGCACCAATGCCTGCAGCTACTGCCCAACCAAGACATCAGAGCACACCTGAGGTCCGAGAACGCCTACAAGCAGTCGGAGCGATCGCAACAGCGATTTCTGCGGAAGTTCAAAAGGTAATTATCGGTAAGGCTCACGTTATTGATAACGTGTTGATTAATATCCTCTCCAACGGTAACCTTCTCTTCGAAGATTACCCAGGTTTGGCTAAGACTCTGATGACAAACACCTTTGCCGATGCACTCGGCTGTGACTTTAAGCGTGTACAATTTACACCGGATTTGTTACCAGCTGATATCACCGGTACTAACATCTATGATGCTAAGAAGGGAGAATTTACTTTCAAGCCAGGACCTTTGTTCTGTAACCTTCTACTAGCGGATGAGATTAACCGTGCTCCACCAAAGACTCAAGCTGCTTTGCTTGAGGCTATGCAAGAGAAGCAAGTTACAATCGGAACAGTAACTCACAAGTTACCTGCACCATTTATTGTAATGGCAACTCAGAACCCTGTAGAGCAAGAAGGTACTTACCCTCTTCCAGAAGCACAACTTGACCGTTTCATGTTCAAGATGTCCGTAGGATATCCAGACCGTGCAGATGAAGACGAAATTCTATCCCGTCGTATTACGCGTGGAAAGGATGCAGTCGATGTCGATGTAATCACTGACCCACAACGAGTTATTGCAATGCAACAAGCTTGTGAAGACGTATATGTTGACCCAGCACTTCGTATGTACATGGTAGAAGTTGTAGCAAGAACCCGTGAGGACCCTCGTGTTCTCGTCGGCGCTTCCCCTCGTGGTAGCCAAGCTCTTCTGAAGACTTCCCGTGCATCTGCTGCTCTACGTGGCCGTGATTTCGTTACGCCTGATGATATCAAGTCAATTGCAGAACTTGCAATTGCACACCGTATTATCCTCAAACCTGAACATCAAATTAAGGGTCTTGAAGCCGGCGAAGTAATCCAAACAATTTTGCGCGAAGTACCAGTGCCTACTGTTTGAATCTAAACTCTATAATTGATAAAGAGGTGTTTTAGATGTGGAGTCGTAAATCAGCAATGTTAGGAAGTTTGGCTGTGTCCATGTATTTACTTGGACTCACCCTACGTAATACCCAACTTGTTACTATTGCCGTAGTCATCTTTGTTTTCCTTACCTGGGCTGCCCTTTTCGGTGGCCATGCAGACGTCGCAAGTACTGGGCGTCGTGCAGATGAATGGAAGGGAGAAGAAGGAGCAGCACTGGGCAATGTCTCTGCAATGCGTAAATTATCTAGCGCTCGGATTTTCGAAGACGGGGAGTTAGATGTAACGTTGCGAATGCAAAATCACTCTTCATTAGCCAAGATATTGGAGGTAAGAGATAGAGTTCCAGAAGTAATGAGAATCAAAAAGGGTTCTAATTACATCTTGATGGAACTAGGTCCTCGCCGTGAAACACTGATTGAATACACTGTTGAATGCCCACTACGTGGCTTCTATAGTCTGGGTCCTGTGGCTGTTAGGATCCAAGACGCTTTCGGATTATTTCACAAGGAAAAAGAATTGCATGTCTACAATGATTTCCTTGTATTCCCTAAGATGGAAGACCTCAGTGACACATTCGTCAAGTCTCGTGTTCCGAAGATTTTCACCGGTGCGGTAAATATCAGACAACCAGGTCCTGGTTCAGAATTCTATTCACTGCGTGAATATTTTGAAGGAGATTCCTTTAGAGCAATTAACTGGTCAGCATATGCTAGAAGTGGTAAATTGATGGTTAACGAACGTGAACGTGATGCAGTTTCTGATATCATTATCATAGTTGATTCAAGAGCAGTTTCTGAAACTGGTCCAGTTTCTAGAAATGCATTGGTTTATTCAACAAGAGCTGCAGCATCATTGACTAAGTATTTCTTAGGACGTCGTGACTCCGTTGGTGTTATCACATACGGAAATGAAGTTGTCAGTGTTGATAGGGATACTGGAAAGAAGCAACTATACATTATTCTAACCAAGTTATCAGGTGCTGTTGCTGGTGGTAATATTCCACTACAAGTAGTAGTGAACAGAATAATGCCGCACATCAACAAGGGTAGTCCGATCATATTCTTATCGAATCTTGAAGACGATCCAACAATTGTTAATGCACTACGTGACTTTAGAGCAAGGAACTTCGATGTTACAGTTCTTTCACCATCATCTCTTGAATTTGAGTTTGACGCCAAGCGTCTTGACCGAACTGGATATGAAGTAATGAAGACTGAAAGAGATGTACTAATTAGTGAATTAAGAGGTCTCGGCGTCAATATTATGGATTGGGAGCCTGATATGCTACTATCTACAGCACTTGCAGGAGCAAGAGGATTCTGAGGTGAGATTATGACAATTAAGAAGCCATCCGGAGATACTTCACACTTGTATGATGGAAAGACTGTTCGTTCAGCCGCCCCATCAAGAAAGAAAGCAGCAGGACAAATGGGCCTTGGTTCAGAAATACCAAAGGACGCGATTCCTGAAGTTGAAATTCCAACCTTCATTGAAAGCCTATTAGGCGGTCCTCTTGTGCCAAAGATGAAATTCCTACCTCCAGATAAGATGGTCCAAAACCTTCAGATTGGTGTCTATGGAGTTCTAATTGCTCTCGCTCTTCTAACATTCATTGTCTCGCCAGAGGAAGGATCAATATGGTATATGATGACTGGAAGCCTTGGATTTGCATTCATTATGCAGATGATAGTAATAATAGCAGCAACAGTTGCTGGTTTCTGGGGAACTTTCCAAAGGGATGCACGTTTCTCAATTGCAAGCAATTTATTATTCATATTAGCAATCTTGAGGTTCGCATCATCAAAGGTGACTTTATCTAATGATGTCTTTGGATTTTCAGATAGTCCAACTATGTTGTCAATTTTGGTTGTAGTCTATGCTGTACTGTTGATAATGTATTTCGAATTATCAAATGGAGTAATTCGCTACTCTATGCTAGATACGAGTATTAGAACCAATGAGGTATATGTGATGAATCCTAAGAAGATTGTTGGAAAGTACCATCGCTCACTTATTTTGAATCCTATTCTTGCTACTATTATGGCGATGATCGTTTTGAATGCAAACAATATTTTGCCATTCATCGTTGGAATCTTTTCTGAAGATGTGGCAATGCGTATGGAAGAATCAGTTGAATTGATTTCAGTATATGGTGTTGCACTTGGTACATTATTCGTATTCTTAGTAGTAGGCGGATTGTTTGCATTAAACCTTCCAACCCACCTGCAAAATTACCGTGAGAATAAAGCAGAGTGAATAATTACCTCTTCATTGATGAAGAGTGTTACAAAGATTGAATAGTTCACTCAGTTCAACCAGTAATGAATTAATGTTAATTTCTTTAGCCAATAATCTCACTGAGTGAGGCGATTGGCTAAGCAACTCCAATCCCAAACGGTTGCCTAATTGTTCGAATAACATTAGTTGCTCATCCTCTGTTCCATTTCCAACAAGCGAAATCATTGCATCATAAGTATCAACTTTTGGAGTTTGGAAATGTTTTGAAATTATTTGAATTGCTTGAATAATTTCGTACTGGGAAATTATTATTTTTACCTCACCTGGTTGTGAATGTATGTGCCAACAAGTAATTCCTTCAGTTGCCAAATCCACTAATAACTGGCCAAAATTCTTGCTTTGCTCTTCGAGAGAGAGAGTTTCTATCGATAAATATGCAACACTGGTAAGGCAACCTATACCCTTGATATTGTATTCATCATGAATATCGGGCCCTATGATAGTTTGAGAAAACTCTCTTTCCTGATATAGATGCATAATTTCTAATGGGATTCCAACCGCAGCCAAAGGTTCCACTGTCGCAGGGTGGAGAACGGGAGTATCCAATCTGGAAAGTTCCATCGCCTCACCATATCCAAGGTAGTTGATGGCAGTAGTTTCTATTCCCCAACGTGGGTTTATTGGCAAAACGCCGGCAACATCCTTCCAAAGAATTACTTTGTTAGCATCAACAAGGTTTGCGATTGCAGTAGCCGTATGGTCACTACCACCGCGCCCTAACAATGCTAATTCACCATCAGTACCTTGTCCGAACCAACCTGTAAGTATTGGAGTTCCTTGCAATGCTGACAAGTTTAGATTTTTTCTTGAAGACTCTAAGTCAACCGTAGGTGCTTTGCCCTTACCGTTTAATCTCAAACCAATATCTTCAGCCCCGACAGGGTGAGTGCTCATTCCCATAGTATTGAGAAAATGAGACACAACAAGTGCGCTCAATCTTTCACCAGCAGCTAACAAACGATTCTTTGCAACATTGTTTTTAGGATTAACTGCCAGTTCAACCAGTGATTTTTCAATTCCATTTAGGACATTACTGAATAAGTGTCCAATATTTGATTCTGCTAATCCGGGAGAAAAACGTAAATGTTGCTCTTCCAAATCATGAACTAAACGTCCAGCATAGCGTGGTTCATGTGATGCTCTAAGCAATCTATCAGTAGTCCCCCATAATGCAGAAACGACAATTATTGATTGTCCTGAGGTTTGTTTTATCACTTGTGAAATTCTTTCAAGGTCCGAAGAATCTCGTAAGCAAGATCCCCCGAACTTGTGAACAGTAATCATTTCACCATCACTCAAAATAACCACCTCTTATTGCTAAATCGACTAAAATGAACGTTGCCATCGCTTCAACAACAGCTACAGCGCGTGGACCAATAACCGGGTCATGTCTTCCTTTCACTACAAGTTCTTCTTCAGTTCCAGTATCTAAATTCAAAGTTAACTGTGGCTTTGCAATACTGGATGGCGGCTTGAATGCAATATTAATTTTCAATGGCGCCCCACTTGCTAATCCAGCGATTGCCCCATCAGGAGACTCACCCTTCAATTTAGGTTCAGTAACAGTTCCACCCCAGGCATCATTATGTTGTGAGCCGAGCATTTGTACCGCATTGAATCCTCTACCGAATTCAACACCTCTGGCTGCAGGAATTGCCATCATCGCTCTCGCAAGAGCCGGTTCAACTCCATCAAACCAAGGTTCTCCCAAACCGAGAGGTAATCCCGAAATACAAAGTTCAACTTTGCTGCCAACGGAATCTAGTTCATTTCTAAGGGAGTCTAGATATTGTGCCATTAATTTTGCAGCAACTGGGTCTTTACATCGCATATTGACACAATCTTCACCTTTCCAATCATCTGGGCATGATTGGATGTCTTGAGCATTGATATTGCCAATAGATGAAACATGGGCTTCAATTTTCACCCCAATTTCGTCAATAAGTGGCGCTAATATCGCTGCAACTGCAACGATTGGTGCAGTCAATCTAGCGCTTGAGGTTCCTCCACCTCTCAAATCAGCCTCTCCATCAGTTTTTATGTGCATTAATAGGTCTTGATGGCCTGGCCTTGGGTGGTGTGGAAGAAATGAATAATCGCTTGATTTTACATCGTTATTTGCAATTCTAATTTTGCATACTTTGCCATTTGTTTTTCCATTTTCCACGCCGCTCAAAATTTCAACATTATCGCTTTCTTTTCTCTTGCTTGAATACTTTCCACCAGGCTTTCGTTTATCCATTGCACGTTGGATAGCATCTGCATCAATGACGATACCAGAAGGCAATCCTTCAACGATTGCACCTACTTCTGGTCCATGACTGGTGCCAAATAGGGTCAAACGAATTGCTTGGCCAATGCTCATCTGCATACTGACTCAACCTAACCCAGCAAACACTGTTTGAATAATGTGTTTGTTACTCATTCAATTTCATCTTGCACATTCTCTGCATTCAAAAATTTCACTTCAATCAATTCTACATCTGGATATCTGGTTGTGTACCACTGCTTCAGTCGTTCACAGGAGGGTTTGCTAATCGAAGGTGCAACTAATACAATTGCAGAACCAGAACCGGACATTCCGGATGCTCTAGCACCGTTGACAAATGCATCATTTGTCAATTTTCTAGCGATAGAATCTGATATTACTCCAACCATTGCCCTGCCATTCCAAGTTAATGCTACAAGTTCCTGGCCTTCTTGTATCGCATTAAGTGCTTGAACAAAGTTTTGCTGCTGTACTGCGAATGCCTCTGGTTCTGGCCTCGATTTTCTTTCACCTCTTGACAGAATTAATACAAACCAATCATCAGCTGGAGGCCCAGCTCCTTCCAGTAGTACTCCTTCTTCTATTGTTTCAGCATTGACATCAATCAATTTCCAACCCTTTGTTGCACAGGCCCATGAATCATCGATAGAACCCGTAATTGAAACACCGGCCTCTAATTGTGCTTGTGCAGACATTAGGACGAGGTCTTTGACTTCTAATTCCATTTTCATGGAATCGCATAATGCGCGCAGTGCTGCAATTGAAACAGCAGCGGATGATTTCAGACCTTGTCGTGGTGGAATTTTTGAAGCGACTGCCCAATGCAAATTCTCTTTTGTTAATCCATTTGGTAATTCATGGCCACTTGCAATCCACACATTGACAACCGCTTCGAGTAGACCATCAGGGTCTGATAATGATCTCTTACTTTCTTGGTCTAAGAGACGGACTGCGACTGGTAAGTCAAGTGCCATACTACATCCATAGCCTAAACCAGCAGCATGAAGAAGACTACAAGCACCATGAGCCTGTCCTTTTCCTATTACTGCCATTTTCTCACCTCTCTACTACTTCGCTTAGAACAGCAATACCGATATGTCGGGCATCGGAACTACTCCATCCGAGAATCTGGTCCCCGATACTTAAATCAGTTACGGTTCTCAATTTTCGCAGGGGAGTGACTAAACGAATAGTCTCCGCTTGTTGCAGGAAGAGTTGAGCCTCTTTATCATTTGTATTCTTCAAGGAGAATAATAACATCGGACGGCGCTCAATTTTGAGCCTTCCAATAGTCGCAGATTTACATTTCTGGGAATCCGAAACAATCAGTACTTCGTCGCCAGCCTCCAACTCACTCAAATATTTCGTAGTCCTATTTGCCATTACAATATATGCATGAGGCGGGCCTGCATTGACTCTAAATGGGCGTGAAGGAACATAATCGGAGGCAATCGTTTCACCATGAATTAATGCCATACAAGAAGAACTTGAACCAATTAGCATACCTTCTCCAATTTCCAAGAGACTTGTCAAATCAATACAATATCTATCGGAAACTCCCCCTGATTTTATTTCAGTGATTATCAATGGTTGTAACTCAATATTTTCATTTTCATTGATATCGTCAATAGATTGCAAATTTTCTCCACGTTGTGATTTTGTAATCAAAGCAGCATCAATCATTTTCTGGTTCAAATCAACAACCAAAGCATCAACACCAATTTCCAGTGCAAATGCAGCGCCTTGTGCTTCCGCAGGAGTGCGGATCAATGCAGCAATTTTAGTAGGGCTTCCAGTACAAGCAGCAATGATATTTTCAATAGGTATCATCGACCAATCTTCAAATTCTAGTAATATCCAATTGACACTTCCAACAAGTGAACGTGCTTTATCTTGGCCATTCGCTCCACTGACTTTGATAATTTCACCAATGATTTTTCCGTCTTGAAATATTCTGTTCTCTTCGGTGATGATTTTCGCAATATTGGTATCATCTTGTGATTCAGATTGTTGGATGATAAAATCTATAGAACTTAACTCATAGTTGGATAAATCACTATCGTTGTTACGATTGTCTAACCATATTTCCACTATTAACACCTCATAGATCACATGACGAAATAGCGTCTTCAACAGAGTAGTCTTGATGAACTAATAATACAATAGCCTTGGCTATTTTTTCAACTTCTGGATGTGAAAATACTTGCCTACCCATACATACGCCACTCGCACCATTATCCAAGGCGGTTCGGACCATGCTAAGAATTGCGAATGAATCTCCGGACGAAGGTCCACCTGCAACCAATAATGGAATTGGAACGCCTCGGCAAATTTGTGAAAAACTTTCAGCATCGCCAGTCCACACCGTCTTTGCAGCATCACAGCCTAATTCAAAAGCAAGTCGAGCAGCATGTGCATTCCCACGCGTGGAATCTCCATCCATTACGCTCAAATATTCTCCTCTCGCATAAATCATACCAAACATTGGCATTCCAAGTTTGTGACTTTGACGGCTTACCTCTCCCATGCGCTCAATCATTTTGGCTTCATTGGGGCTGCCAATATTTACTTGGCATGAAACACCGATTCCGCCTCTTGAAAAAACCTCATCAGGGTGTCCGACAAGAACTTTGTTGGCTGCATCAGGTCCAGCATGACGTGTTGAAACTGACAAATGGACAACCATATTCGTCTTCGTACCTTTACACAAGTGAGAATAATGGCTCACTATACCTTTTTGAGCAAGTATTACATCAACTCCAGCTGAAATTAATGCCTTAATCGTCTCTTCAGTATCTACCAATCCTTCAACTGGAAAATCAGATGCACCATGGTCGATAGGAATCCATACTCCTCTGCCCTTTGGCAACAGTCTCTCGAGGAGCCTATCTCTATCCATGTACCTCCTACGAGCATCATAGGGTCAAGGTTTCGCATGAGAATGGATGCAAAAAATCTCTAAAAAGTCCGAGTTATTGATTTCTTAAAGATTCAGCAGCCCAATTCATCAAATTTGCTTCTGCTCTGCTGAGGTGTTCTTGTAATGTTGAACGTGGAATATTCATATTTTCCGATAATTGCCTCAAACTAGTCTTTTTTGGAGTTTGGTAATAGCCTACAGAACAAGCATTAATGATGCATTCAATTTGTTTTTCAGTTAGCAATTGTTCTAATTGGTTCTCTTCATCAATCATTTCAACGACCTTTACTCTATCGGGAGGCAAAAACACATTACAAGTTTTCAAGAATTTTGAAATCCCACTCGGCACCCCTCTTACGGTAATTTCCATTCCATCTCCTCCAAATGAATAAGGAGGGATGATGTGAATATCCTGGAATCTAATTGCTGCTACTGAAAGTGGATGAGAGTTCCAAGCGATAATATGTGCCTCACCAGAAATTCCCAAATTGGTTTCTTCAATTTCTAAAAATGGAACTTCCATCAAATGCTCTGGACCCATTCCATCAACAAATGTCGGAATAATCAACTGCCGAACCCCTCTTTCACTAACAGATAAATGCGCAACAACCTCTAGTTTTGAGGCGATATGAGTGATTTCTGCAAAATCAGAATTTGCAACACTCAGCGCATTCCAAGAAATATGCGCTTCTCTCATAATCCTCACCATACAGTTTGTACTATTAACATCATTGACTCAAACCGTTGTACTGAATAACATAGGTGATGCTTATTAACAAGGCTTACCGTACGATAATTGTTGGGCAAGACCTATTCTGGTGAAAGTATGTCAATAGTTGAATTGAAAGGAATTAGTAGAATTTACGGCGAAGGGGATACTGAAGTCCGGGCACTTGACAATATCGATTTAACAATTAATTCTGGAGAAATAGTTGCACTTTTAGGTCCATCGGGCTCAGGAAAAACAACATTGTTGAATATTATTGCAGCATTAGATACTCCAACCGCCGGTGAATATTCATTCATAGGCAATGATGTTGA
>JABIGP010000077.1 GCA_018650105.1 Methanobacteriota archaeon | reverse complement strand
GGCTTGACCATACCCCCGCGAAGTAGTGATTTCATATGATGATTGGCGAAGAGGTCAAAACCCGCCATTAAAAGGAGCAACTATGTTGCTCACTGTGGCCCTCATTCTAGTAGTGAGTATATTGCCAGGGTTTGCATTGGTCAGAATATTAGATCCAAGTTCTGATAATTTCCGTAAAATATTGTTAATACCGGCTCTTGGTTTACTATTAATTTTCGGACTTAATGGTTTGTTATTCACAGTGAAAGCGTGGTCTGTAAATTCGGTGCTTTTGTCGATTATTATCCTCAATATCTTATCACTAATGCACATAAAATCCATTGATGATGAAAAACTTTCACAGTGGAGAATACTTGAGTCAGCAATGAATGATAACCTCAATTCATTATCAGACAAAGAAATTGGTGATGAAGTTGCGGCTCAGAAATGGTTCCAAGTAAACCGAGTTACTTGGAAATCTATTTTCGCTTTCACTATTTGTATTAGTGTCTTATTTATTCCGATTATTCAACACCTTCCATTTGGAGTTGATTGGATTGGCTTTTCGGTTCTAAGCAGTCAACTTGCACAAACTGAAAGTTTGAATCTAAGTGGAACAAATATTGGATATTGGACGTATCCACCTGCATATCCGGCATTATCGGCATTTATCAGTAGTGTATTAGATATTGATACTGCTGTTGCTGTTTTTGAATTGGGCCATTACTCGTTATTCGCCATAATGCTGGGATTATGGGGCGCATTAGACCGAAATGGTGCTGGGGCTGAATCGATTTTTGCTTTGGTATTGGGAATGGGTCTTTTCGCAAAAACATTTGATTCGGGATATCCAACTGTGGCAAGCCAACTAGGATTGGTTGTCGGGTTATTAGTTCTATTAAGACAAACAACAGAGCAAGTAAAACACCACACAAGGGCTTTTATTCTCGCTGTTATTTGTGTGGCACTAATACATCCAACTGGAGCTATTTATCTTGGACTACTGATGTTTTCACACATTATTATTGGATTGTCTGGCAGAGAATCCGTCGGAGGACATGTTAGAAAAATACTCATTGCAAGTTCAATATTATTACTAATCGCGGTAGCAATCGCATTGTTGATCATCGCTCCAAGAATGCTAGACTCTGCAGTATTTGCCGAATATGGTTGGCAAGGTGGAAGGCCATTATTATTTTACAATGGAATATTACTAATGTTCGGAATTGTCGCTGCCTATCGCTTACATGACCGCACAGAAGTTCGTATGCTAATCATCTGGATCAGTTTGCTGTGGCTGTTAACTGGAATACATCTCATTGAAGGATTTGATAAATTAGCGGTATTGTCATTGCTCTCCTATACATTGTATTCAATGGGCATTCATGCATTCCATATTCCGTTAACTGCATTGGTTGCAATTTGGTTAAGCCCTACAACCAATCTTAGAAGCGATGGAGGAGGTAATCGAATTCTGACCTTTGGCTGGGACCCACACCTAAATCCCAAAATCGTCTCATCTGTTATCGTTGCAATAATGTTAGCCTTTTCATCGGGACTGATAATAATGGCAGAAATGTCACAACATAATGAATTACGCCCGATTGGTGACTCGGATTTAGAACTAAGAGAGTCATTAGCAGATTTACCAAAGGGCAGTATTGTCTATTCAGAGAACTCTCACTGGGGACATTTATGGGATGTTCCATCTCATATTCAGATGACCAGCATTCCCACTTTGGGATTGGTTGAATTAGAAAACTCAATACAAGGCGAAGTGACAAATGCTATCAAATCGGATGATATTGATACTCTTAATCAACTAGCGATAACTCACGCAATTACCTCTCCAAGAGGTATAATGCAATTCATTCTTGCAACATCTCAGTATTGGAGTGTAATGGAAAATATTGATTCGAGTAAGTTATGGCAATTCATCCCGAGCGGCAATCAATCTCAAAGCGAATTTATCTCAATCAATAGCCATCACTGTGCATCATCATGTCAGCAAAAAACCGATACTTGGATGGCTCAGAAATTCCAAGATCCAATCTCTCAAAAAAATAATCGGATATTTGTTCAGGAGGGTGTAAATTCAGCCTTCACAATAGAAAATGAATTCACTGTAAATGATGTATCGGGTACAATAGAAGATGTTTCACGGACAATTTGTTTTGTAATCGAAAGGGTGGGCAATATCGATTCTGCTACTACAACAATTTCCAGCCAAGCAATTAATGGGTCACAAAACACCTTGCAAAGTGGTAGTGGTTTTACAGAAGACTGCTTTACTATTGATGTTTCAAATGCGACAATACATCTGAATTATTCGATAACATGGAGCGATTCCACTAGTTCTCAAAGATGGATAAATCCAACTGGTCTCAGTGGCAGAGGTGATGTGATTATTGACCATTCGGGATTGCTATTACATTGGATTGAACTGATTTGAAGGGGAAAATAAGCGAAGGCATCAAATCAAATTGACATCCAACTACACGATATGCCGCACCTGACTGTGATGCTTCCCGCTATTGATGAAGCGGAAGGTGTGGCAGAAATTATTCCACGTATACCCTATTCAAAATTAGAAGAACTCGGGTGGGATGTGAAAATATTGGTTATTGATGGAGGAAGTGTTGACGACACCGTACAAGTTTCGGAAAAACTCGGTGCTGAAGTAATCCAACAGCAAGGTACTGGGAAAGGTGCTGCAATGCGTCTTGGATTTCTGCATTTCTTAAAATCAAATAGTGATACTTTGGTAATGCTAGATTGTGATGGAACATACCACCCAGAAGAAATCATAAAAATAATAAAAAAATTGAAGGAAAATAATATCGTCATCGGTGACCGCTTGCATGGAAATATTGACGATGGTGCTATGACGCGATTGAATTATTTTGGAAATCATTTTTTAACATGGATTGCTACTACCTTATTTGGAGTAGCAACAAATGACCTCTGTTCTGGTTATTGGGCTTTCAGTAGAGAATCTTTGAGCAGAATCAAATTGAATAGTATGAAATTTGAAATTGAAGCGGAGATGTTTACATCTTGTGCGATTGAAGGTATTGATTTCTCATTTGTTCCGATTCGCTATTCAAAGCGAATCGGAGAAGCAAAACTCGGCAGTGTACCTGATGGATGGATCATTCTTCGCAAACTACTTGTTCGCAGAATATTTCCTACTCCGGTAGAACTACGCTTAGGTGAAAGTAATTTGGCAATAAAAAACTGATTATTGTTTACAAACAGTCAAAGATAGCGATTCATTGGCGACTCTATGGCAAAGCGTCTTTGTGCGATTTTAGGTGCTAGCGGAGTAGTTAGCCAAAGATTACAACAAAGATTAGTAAATCATCCTTGGTTTGAATTGGTAGCAATTTGTGGAGGTCCTGATACTGCAGGAAAACCTCTGAATTCAATCGATTGGAAACTTGAACAACAAAGGCCAGATATTGCAGAAATTACTGTTTTGAATTTGGCTGATAATAAAATTTGTAAGCAATTACTTGAACTTGGAGTAAGTATTGTATTCTCTGCAATTCCAAGCGAGATAGCACAAGATGTTGAACCGATGCTGGCAGAATCTGGATTTGCTGTATTTTCTAATGCCAGCGCTTATCGACGAGTAGATGGCATTCCATTAGTAATTGCAGAAATAAATCCTCAGCATATGGAACATTTTGCTGTTGATGGATTGCCTATCGCTTGCTCAACGAATTGTACATTGATACCTACTGCAATGCCATTAGCGCCCATTAACAAATTATTAGGAATAAAATCACTAACCATGCGCAGTGAACAAGCACTCTCTGGAGGTGGTTGGAGATTATTGTTTGATGAAAAGGCGCTCGCTGGCTCTGTAGATCCTGAAATACCTGACGAAGCAAGAAAAACGGCCAGCGAACTAAGGTATATTTTTGGTGAAACGGTTGACCAGCCATCACGCAAAAATCCAAAGTCCTCAGTTCACATTGCAAATGCATCAATAGATACTGATTTCGTTTGTAATCGTGTTTCACGAAAAGATGGCCATCATGTTTTCGTAACTGCAAAATTGCTCAATCCAACCACGCTTGCAGAAGTAAAAATGCTAATTTCATCATTCCATGCAATTCCGCAATTACTCAATCTACCAAGTGCTCCTACGAATCCAATTCAGTTGGTTGAAACAATTGATACCAGTAAGCATCTTTGGGCCGATGGTGAAACCTTTCCCCAACAAGTTGAACCAAGTAAAGACTTGAGAGCTGGTATGGCGATAACAGTTGGAAATTTACAACTGATTGAACCTGATGTCATTTCTTTTGAAGCATATTCTCATAACACCATTCGAGGGGCGGCTGGAGGAGTTGTTTTACTCGCTGAATTAGCCTTGAATGAAGGTTATCTAGACTAATCGCTTGAACACTATTGCTAAAGGATGAGCCTTGCTCCTAAGCACCGGTGCGGACATGGGTATCACTGCTTTAATTCCAGACATGACAATAGGTCAGCTCATAGTTGAGGCTGATGAACGATGGGGCGAAATGTGGGATGATGAAGCCACAAGGCTGAAAATCATGCTAATTCTTCCGCGTAAAGAACGCAAATTAATGGAACTTCATGGCGATATGGTTGAGCACGGACAGCCCGTAATCACCGTCTTCCATCGTCCACGGGCAGAAGCAAAATTGTTAGAAGAACAGGGATTTGATGCAAGAGATGCATCTTTCCAATTCGTTGATTTAGCAACCCCTGACATGGGGCCTTGGTTACAGCATTTGATTACCAACGAAGGATGGTTGCGCGGAACGATTGAAGTTAGTTCAGTTCCTTTCTCAATGGGTTTGCCAAACCAAAGACCGTTTGAAAGTGAAAGAATGTTATGCTTTAGACATCCATCACTTTCTGCGATTGAAAATTACTACTTACCTTTCCCACCTTCTAGTATACCAGGAAAATGTTTCGTTTCATTACCAAGGCGTCAAGCCGCTGAAATGGCTAGGCAGCAGGCTGAAGTTTTGGGAGTTGGACGTTTGCAAAAGAAAATCAATATCACAAAAGTTGAGGCACCTCCTGTACAAGTTATCGCCGAACCAACACCAGAGCCAGCACCTGTGGCAGTAGAATCGGAAATGCAGAATATGGTTGAAGAGTTCAATCAAGAAGTTTTAGCAAGTGCTGCTGAAGAAGTTGCAAGCGAAACACCTGAATCATCATCTGTACCACTACCAGGTGCAGCAGCAGTTGAAGCGGCTGATGCGAATATTGTAGAATCTACTGTTGACACAGTTTCTGATGATTCCACTAATGTGAGCCTTCCAGAACCAGAGGTTGAAGAAGTTCCTGAAATGTCCGATGTTGAAATTGAATTTAGAGCATTGGTAACCGAACTGATGGCTGCTGAGATTGAACCAAGTGATATGATGAACGACCCCCGCTGGGAAGATATCAGTGAAAGAGCACTAGCTATCGGCTTTGAAACATGGCCAGTATTCTTGCAATTGACCTCAATGTGATGAGTAGATTCAAAATGGTCAAGCCACTGCATTGAATGAGGGAGAGAAATGGGCTACTGTATCAATTGTGGACAACAACACCCTGATGGGATCCGTTTCTGCAGGTTTTGCGGTAATCAACAACCGGGAGAACAACTCCTTGCACGTCTTCGTTCAGAGGCTGAGCAAATTCACTATCAACGGCTTGCTGCAGAACAGCAACGCCAACAAAATCAACAATATAACCAGCCACGTTGGTGAATACTAATGATGCGGCCAAAGCATCTGGCCATTGAATTGTCAAAACTGATTCCACATCCATGTTCAGATGTTGAACTTGAACAATATGCGACAGAGGGTGACTTAGCAGCCTATTGGATGCTGGGGGTTGACCAACTGGATGACGTCAATGGGAAACATATTCTTGATTTGTGTGCAGGAAATGGAATCTTAGGTCTTGGATGTCTTTTCATCGGTGCAGGACAGGTAACAATGGTTGAAGCAGACCCACTTGCTGCTGAAGTTGCAAGGAAGAATTGTCATACATTAAAATCAAAGTTTGATGCGCAAACTACTGTTATTGAGGCTTTTATTGGAACTGATGAAATCGATGTTTCTAATGTTGACATCATTGTAATGAATCCTCCTTGGGGAGTACAAAGTAAGCGGGCAGACCGCGTTATTCTTCAATATGCATTTAGTCAAAATGTGGAGGCCATCCATGTATTGCATTCCGCAAAAGCGACTCACTTAGAACCTTTAGCAAAAGAATTTGGATGGGAAGTTGAAGGAATATTAGAAAGTAAATTCCGATTACCTCCGACCTATTCACATCATTCCAAAGGCAAGGCATTTACTGAAATAATCTGTTGGCGCTTTTTCCGCCCTGGTAATTCAAAGATACCAATTGAAGAGATTGATGAATTGGAATAAGATTCCTGTGATTGTCAGATTATTGACAACTCTTGAACTCACTGGTGATGAGAGAGTTTGAAAAGGGGTGGGCCACCCCCCAACATTAGAGCGATACGATTTGCGTCCCTCATTGGGCCAAGTCTGCTTAAGGAATGATAAAAATGACGGCGAGCCTCGTCACCCCGGGAATGCAAGTATCCACCACCTCAGATTGTGAGGCTGGTGAAGGAACAATTGAGAGAGATGGAGCTATCATCTCAACAATTATTGGACAATTTTCAATCGACGGGGGTATCGGTTCTGTCTCAGCGACAAAAACGATTAACACTGCAAATATTGGTGATACGGTCATTTGTGAGATCACTCGATTAAATGAAAAGAATGGCGAAGCACAAATCCTTGTCATTGAAGGTCAAACCGGTAGCATTACTCCTGACCAATTATACGGTCAATTCCGTGTAACAGATTTAGTTGACAGATATATGCATCAAACAAGTGATGCTGTTCGCCGTAGAGATATTTGTCGTGCAGTAGTTACCAAGGTCTCTCCGATTATCAGTATCAACTTTAGAGATAGAGATGATTGTGGGGTCTTACACGCAATTTGCCCTCCATGTGGAAGCGATTTAATCGCTGAACAAAATGGTGATTGGAATGTAAAGTGTCCGAATTGTGATTATCAATCCTTTAGAGCATTGGCAGATAATTTCGCTGCTGGATGGGCTGAACTGGAACAAGGTGCAAGCAAATTAAACAATCCTGGAAAGCGCTGGGGTAAGGTTGCTGAAACATTATTCGCAAAGGGACCTGCAGGTCGTGCAACATTCATTGCAGCAGATGTGCGTGAAGACGGTCGAGAAAGAAGTTACTTCCGATTTGAAGGTGAAGGCGGTAGCGGTGGCCAACGTCGAGAAAAGGCAGCACCTGGAACTCGCTTATTCGTTGGTGGAATACCAAGAGAGATTACTACTGAACAGATTAGAGAATTGTTTGAAAAGCATGGAACTGTCAAAGATTGTTTCCTACCTGCTGGTGATGGAACTGCTAACAAGGGATTCGGATTTATTACATTCTCAAGCAAAGATGAGGCCACCACTGCTATCGGTGCCCTAAATGGACACAAACTCGGTGGGCGCAGAATTGCAGTCAAGGATGCTGATGATGATAGCAAGAAGGGGAATAACAAGAGGAAAGACCCTGAAGGAACTAAAGTATATGTTGGAAACTTACCATTCAAAGCAACTGAAGAGAGCATCAAAAAGCACTTTGAGGGAACTGCAACCGTTAATGGAATGGTTTTAGCAACTGACAAGAACACTGGCAAGCCTAAGGGATTCGCATTCATTTGGATCGCTGAAGGTGACAAAGGTGAAGAAATCGTTGCTAAGATGAACGGCTCGGAATTAATGGGTCGCAAAATCAAAGTTGACATCGCACAAGGCGGAAAGAAAAGTGATTCTAAGAACACAGGTGGAAAGGATAAACCTGCAAAAACTTCTCGTGAACTTCAAGCAATGCGTGAAGAAGAACAGGATGCAAAGAAACCTCGTCGTCGCCCACATCATAAGAAAGAGTGATATTTAGTCGATATGAGTTGGCATCATGGTCGAGTCAACATCCCCACGATGGCTAGTCCTCGATGGATATGAAGATGAACCAGCAGCTTTCGGCGTACCACCCTATGTTGGATTTCACATTCGCTACTTATGTGGAGTTCTTGAGCAAGCGAAAATACAATACGATTACCTCACTATTGACCAATGGCGTGATTTTGTCAGGGCCGAGGGAGAAGATGCTGCGACTAAGCGCTTGTCCAATATTTCCGGAATAGCCTGTATTGCAGGTGCTATTGTTCCTGGTAGATATCTGAGAGGAACTCCAATATCGTTGAAAGAAACTCGTAATATTATTCGCCAATTACCTGCCAGCATACCTGCTATTTTTGGTGGCTGGGCAATACGTGGATGGCGCCAACAAGGCTGGAATCCGCTGCGCAGCAACCTATTTTTAGCACTACAAGATACTGATGCTACACTTTCTAATTTCATACAAACTGGTCAATGGAAACATTGCCGCAGAACTGCCGAACAATGGACACAGTGGGCTCATTGTGGTGCAATGAGTAAGGCTGTAACTCAACATCCAGATTTGGGAAGTGAAGAAAATAGAGGACCATTAACTTACGAAGTTGAAGTCTACCAAGGATGTGTAAGATATAAGCGAGGTTGTAAATTCTGTATTGAGCCCAAAAAGGGTGTACCGATTTGGCGCACACCTGAAGATATCATCAAAGAAGTTCGTCTTGCCCATGATGCTGGAGTTGAGCATGTTCGCCTCGGTGGTATGACCGATACATACACTTACATGGCCGAGGGAGTAAAGGAACTTGAATATCCAATTCCAAATCCACAACCTATTGCAAAGTTACTACATGGACTAAGAGAGGATGAACGCCTTGACATCCTACATACTGATAATGCAAATCCATCGATTATTGCAGAACATCTGGAACCTTCTGAAGAGATAACAAAAACATTGGTTGAAACATTGTCGGATGGTGCCGTACTATCCTTTGGCCTAGAATCTGCAGACCCTAATGTCCATCAAGCAAATTGGTTGAATTGTGATTCTGCACAACTGAAAAGTGCAATCCGTCTAATCAACAAATACGGTAAGCAACGCGGTGAAAGAGGATTGCCTAAACTACTGCCTGGGCTCAACTTTATTGCAGGATTAAATGGTGAAACTTCTGCAACATATGACATGAACTTGGATCTCTTACAAGAGATTCATAATGAGGGTTTGTTATTACGTCGAATCAATATTCGTCAAGTTGAGGGTGAAGGTTTCCAAGAAATCAACTCAGAACACTTTACCAACTTCAAAAACACTGTACGCAACACTATTGATGGACCTTTACTCGAAGACTTATTCCCTTTGGGTGAAAGATTATGCAAAGTGCATTGGGAAACTCATGATGGTAGAACTAGGCTTGCAGCACATCAAACAGAATCGCACTTGGGCGAATCTTGTCGCGGAAATGCCGGTATTACCTTTGGTCGCCAAATTGGCGCATATCCGATCTTAATAGGAGTTGAATATCATATCCCATTAGAAACTCAATCAGACATTATCGTTACTGGGCATGGCGCTCGTTCTATTACTGGAGTTGAGATTAACCTTGACCATAATCGCGTATCGCAAAAGCAACTTGAAGCGATTCCTGGAATCGGTGAGAAAACTGCTTGGAAACTAATTACCCAACGTGCTAAGAAAATACGTAAGTCTGGTGACTCTAATGCCTATGAGTCCCCAATGCAATTATTTGAGGCTGCAAACATTGATTGGGATAGTAATTTTTCTGTATTTTTCGAATAACAATATTAATTTAAATACTGTTTAAGCGAGCGCCCTCTATGCAAAAGATGTCAATAGCGACGATAGCGATTTTACTTTTTGTGCAGATTCTATCAAATGGATTTGCCCAAATACCGGCTGGAAATAATGATGAAACACTTGATTCTAATGTTGAGACTCCATCTCTAACTTCTGCCAGAAACAATACTACTTGTGGTTCAGACCCTTCTCTAACCGATCTTTGGGCCTCAACCGACTCGTCAACTTGGGGAACATGGACAAATGCTGTATATGGTTACTATGATGTCAATTGTACTGTTATTGGAAATAACTACACTCTTGAGGCTACTATTAATGCTAATGCAGGTGGCTGGTCCAGTTATTCATTTTGGAATTGGAGTGAAACGAATAACCATGAGTACATGAGTGAAGCATGGGCTAACTTGTCAGCAGGAACTTATTGTGTAAATGTAACGCTTTGGGATGTAACTACTGGAACATCAACTTATGTTGATTCTGATTACCCTTGTTTCACATTGACAAACTCAAGTGGCAGTGGTGGCAACAATACCGGCGGTAATAACACCGGAGGAAACAACACTGGTGGCAACAATACTGGATGTGGATATGATCTAAATTATTCCTCCATCAATGCTAGTTCGTATTACTATGCATATGATTTAGGCCAAAACTTCAGTGGTTACTATGATGTATATTGTGGGTTATTGAACACTGGAATGTTAGTTTCATGGTATATCGAAGACCTCGACAATAACAATCAAACGGTAGACTTTGGATTTGTTCCACTTAACGCCAACCAATATTCTACATCCGTTATTATAAATTCGACAGATGTCGCAAATGAATCTGCAGGTAATTATTCCTTTGAAGCCCAACTTCACTGGTGGAATGGAACTGCATGGAATTTTGTAGATTCTGATATTTATTACTTCATTATTTACAATTCGAACAATAACAACACCGGTGGTAACAATACCGGCGGTAACAATACTGGTGGCAATAACACTGGCGGTAACAATACAGGCGGCAATAACACCGCTGGAAACAATACTGCCGGTAACAATCAAACAAACCCGCTTATGCCCGTAATCAACTGTTCACAGATTATGTGGAATGCCTCGATGAACGTAACTATCAATGATTGTTTGAATCAGACCAATTCATTCTGGTTCTTCTTTAATCAATCTGGAGCAGTAGTTTGGATTGATCCAATTGTTGCAGTTGGTTACGATTACATTGTTTACAGTGGCCCTTCTATTGTTTCTGTTGAAATTCCATTGGGTT
>JABIGP010000062.1 GCA_018650105.1 Methanobacteriota archaeon | reverse complement strand
ATTGATTCAATGTCTGAATCGATAGATTCCACGTAGTCTTTTGCTGAATAATCTGATGAGGCAAAACTTCCTTCTTCTTTGTCAGTTACTAATCCTGCCAACAAAAGAACGACTAGGAATACTATTGCGAAGCCCCCTATTGCTAGGGCAATATTAGAAATGCCATCTGACGAGCCCTCTGCGGAAGAAATATCTTTACTAGGATTCATCAACATAATATCTGCTGTAATGATTGCAGTTGAATAAGAATCTGTACCTTCATTACCAATTCCACGAATGGAAATTGTGTGATTCCCTTCTAAAGTAATTCCAGGCAGGTGTTCTAAATTATGAATCATGTCAATGGCTGAAATTGTGAATTCATCATCCCCATGGTCAAATGAATGAAGGTTACTCCAATCATCCCTCAAATGATTACTTCTCCATTGGATTGTGTCTACTGGTTGTGAAATATTGAATTGCAACTTGTCAGAACTCTCTAAATGAATACGATTATCCATGCCAATTTCAGTAATGAGATTAATTGTGATATTATTGTTGAATGTATAATCCCGTTCCGCAGCCTCCATTACCGAATCAAGTGCTCTTACCTCGCCATGACCGTAAACATTGTTTTGACGATTTTTTGGAGCCAAATCCTCAATACAAGGCTGATTCTTCAACATATATTCACAGCGACGGTATGTGGCTGTTTCTTGCATAATATTTCTAATGTCAAATGGAGATAAATCTGGATTTGCTTGATACATTAATGCTGCAACCCCTGCAGCCCCAGGTGTTGCCATTGAAGTGCCGGACATGTCGGTATATTGGTCACCACTATTTGCTTCAACAGACATTACATTAGAGCCAACATAAGCAATATTTGGTTTAATTCTTCCTTCCTCTGTAGGACCTTCGCTGGAATATGGTGCTATTCCAGAATCCTTGTCCAATGCTCCAACTGTAATTACATCCTCAGCAGAACCTGGGGTTCCGATTTGCCCTGGTCCAGCAGTATTTCCTGCTGCAATGAATAATGCGATTCCAGAACGGACCATTTCATTTGCATAACGATTGACACTATCTTCTTCAGAAGAAGTCCATTCGATTATTCCCGGACCTCCAAGGCTCATTGATGCTGCACGAATATTGTATTCAAAACGATGGTCAACAGTCCATTGCATTCCAGCCATTACAGTTGCAAATGAACCTGAACCTCCGCCATCAAGCACCTTGACACCGACTAAAAATGCCTGTGGAGCCATTCCGATATGGTCGTAATTAGGCGCTCCTGTACCTGCAGTTGTTCCAGCACAATGAGAACCATGACCGTGGTCATCATAAGGGAATATTTCGGTTCCATTGGTCGCTGCTGGATTATTCACTGGGTCATAAAATCCAATCACTTTCGGATCGTATGTAGAATTGTCATCATCTAAATCATCAATGCTTGAATGCGCTCCATCGATTCCTGTGTCGATGATAGCAACAGTAGAACCGGCACCATCATAGCCAGTATTTTGCCAAACTTGGTCAACGCCATGCAAGACTGCAGCATCTCCGTTCTGGATGGTGAGGATGCTGTCCAGTTCAATCATTACCACTCCTGGTAAAGCGATTGTATCCAATACTAAATCTACTGGAATTCTTCCAGCTAATGCATCAATATGTGTTAGTGTCCATTGATGTTGATAATTCACTTCGCGCATTAATAGGTCAATTTCTTCTTGGCCAGGGGTGTGGTCAAAGTCGATGATTAACGGCAAGGTCTTTTCATCATCTAAGAAAATTGGGTTGTCCTTATGCAACTCAACCATATCTCCAATCTTGTTTTGATTTCTGTCAACGGTAGTTTCAACCCACCAACCTTCTTCAGAATCATCACTAGATGTTTCAGCATAAACTGGTGTTGCCATTATCAAAGTAGGTAACAAAAAGATGGTAAGACAAAATAGTGCCATTGCGTTTCGGAGTGCCATAATACAATCACCTACAACACATCCACTAGCGTTTATCCTTTCAATTTAGTGTTTGATAGTTTTATTACTCGCAATAAGATTTCAATCACAAAACTACCTATTTGTTTTCATTGCCGGAATAATGCTTAAACCAATATGCGGTAATCAATAGTTGATTAATATGGCTGCACCAACAAGAAAGGCTCCGCAACGAATTTCTAAACAAGGACTATTAGCGCGCACTAATGATTCAAGTACGATTTATTCATCTTCCGAGAATAGCACAATTCAAACGCCGATGGTAATTAGCCAGCCAGGAAAAATTAGAACCCAAGACGACATTAATCTTGAGAAATTTGCTCAATTGATAATGTATATTGTAGCATTGATAGCCATTTGGGGCGGTATTTTTAGTATCGCTTTTGACGACAATGCAACTAATTCTAATTTCCTGATGCTATTTATCGGCGGATTGGTATCTGCAGCGATGGCTATCTCTTGGATTGAATTGCAATCTAAGAAAAATGCACATCAATTGATGGAAGTGCAAAATTACATGCTTGGACTCGGTTTCTTCTTTGCAACAGTTGGCACATTATGGGGGGCTCGTTATCTAATGGGTTTCGCTACTGGAGAAGGCCTTGAGATATTCGGAGATCCTAACACATATGAGGGAGGAGCTGATTGGCAGCCAAATGCAAATGGAATTTATGTTCAGGTAATTGCCGTAATCGCCCTACTACTGACAGAAATGAAACTGCTAAAGAGATACAAAGGTGCTA
Source organism: Methanobacteriota archaeon (assembly GCA_018650105.1). Classification (GTDB taxonomy): domain Archaea; phylum Thermoplasmatota; class Poseidoniia; order Poseidoniales; family Poseidoniaceae; genus MGIIa-L1. Next base: position 401 of record JABIGP010000062.1, on the reverse strand, counting down.
CAACATTTGGATGGGGCGTTGCTATTTATGGCCCGTTAGCATTGATGATTACGGGAGTAGGACCTTGGATAGATTGGTCCAATAATGAAGTATCTTACGAGTTAGGAATTGCAATAATATTGCTCTCTTTTGTCAGCATGGAAGCTGCATTACGTTCAAATAAATCGATGCACTTCTTTGTCGTAGCAATCGTTTCAGGCCTAGTTCCAATTCTTTACGAATTATTCAATTCAAATGCACCTCCGGGTGGCGAAGGCGGGGCATTATCTCTATTGATATTCATCATTGCGATTCAGGGATACTATGCTTCAAAGGAAGAATTGCGCTCTGAATTGATGCAGAAAGCAAGTGTCCTATTGGTGGGCGAAGTATTAGTTGCAATGTTTATTGCTAGAATTGCT
>JABIGP010000121.1 GCA_018650105.1 Methanobacteriota archaeon | reverse complement strand
TATATGCTGAGCATTTACACAACATGCCTCTTGCATTCGTAGCATCTATGGTATCCATTATGCCTTTGGCTTTCCTAATGGGTAAGGCGACTGAAGAAATCGCCTTACGTACAGGGGAGGCGATTGGTGGCCTACTAAACGCAACATTTGGCAATGCTGTTGAAATGATTATTGCAATGTTCGCACTTTATGCGGCTAGCCAAAATCCAGAAGTTGTAGAAACTATGGTCACAGTTACACAAGCATCATTGATTGGTTCAATACTTGGAAATTTACTATTGGTACTAGGCCTTTCAATGGCCTGGGGTGGAATAAAGCACCCATCTCAAGTGTTTAATTCACAAGTAGGTCACATGAATGGTTCTCTTCTATTGTTGGCAATTGTTGCAATGATTATTCCAACAGCAGCTTTTCATGCCCCAGGCGGAACGGAAAGTGGTGTTGAAATAATTTCACACTATACAGCAATAGTATTGCTAATAGTCTATGCACTTTCATTATTATTCCAATTGAAAACACATGCTGGAGATTTTGCAACCGACTCCCAACATCATGGCCACGAGAATCCATTGATGTCAATTCGAGATGCATGGATATTACTTATCATAGCAACCGGACTTGTTAGTTGGATGGCGCATACATTAGTTGGTAGCATAGAGGCAGCAGTAGACGAATATCATCTCCCTGAGTTATTTATTGGTGTGATCTTAGTTCCATTCTTCGGTAATGCTGCTGAACACTTTACGGCGATCATTGTCGCTGGAAAAGATAAAATGGATTTATCAATATCAATCGCAATTGGTAGTAGCGTACAAATCGCATTATTTGTTGCACCAGCAATGATAGTCTTTGCATGGTTCCTAGGAGTTCCATTAACACTCAAATTCGGGCTATTAGAAACTGCAGCAACTTTCATGGCAGTATTGGTTGCAAATACAACACTTACAGATAACAAAACCAATTGGTTGGAAGGTGCTATGTTAATTGCATGTTATGTCATCTTAGCACTAGCATTCTTACAATATTGATACAGCAGGTGATATTATGGAAAAGGAACAAAAAATTGGTTATGGATTAATTACCATATCAGTCATTCTAATGATAATTGGCTCAGTTGGTTATACTGTAGAGGGTGATGTCAATGATGTACCGACACCAAATGTTCCTGACTTTGTTTTCTTTTCAGATGAGCCATTGCCTTCAAACCCTGCAGGATTATTTTTCTCAGCAGATGCTCATATCACTTGGGATAGAGATGACATTTTCTTAGTAATATCAGACTTAGATACGAAGAAAGAATGCGACAATACGCCAGCAGGTCTAGGCGGCTTTGGCGGTAGTACAAGTTGTAATTCAGCAAATATTGATTCGGTTGCAGGTGGTGCGAATAACAACAATGTTGATGGCGTAAAATGGAACGTAGAATCTGGTGAGTATTATGTTGGAATTGGTTCCAAAGACCAAGCAATAGCACAAGGTACAGATATTAATGTTCACTACAAAGTCGACATTGGTTTTTCCTTTGTTTCATATTTGGTATGCACATTAATAGCAGCAACAGGGCTTGCTTATGCTCGTTTTAGTTGAATACGAGGGTAGCGTTCAACACGGCCCACTGAGAACCCTTGTAAACATCAATATCATTCACATGGGTTTGAGCATAAACCCTTGGATATTGCTGGAAAGCGATTATCTGCAGCATTAAGATATCATTCAACATCGTAATATGATTCATCCTTCAGATCATACCATGGATTCCGTCCTATGTATGAATTTCCATCATAATAAGCAGTTGTTTCAACGAAGTAGAATTTCGTGTTAGACTTTTCACCTGGTCCATACCAGTGACTGCCTAGATTGTTCTCGCCTGGCACATTTACTACTGCCCATGCGTGACCCCCCCAGTCTTCTTCATCTGATTGTTTCACTAATCCTCTCATGAACATTGCATCATAATCGATGGCTTCAATTAATGAGACGTATAAAATTGCAGCATCCTCACAATCGCCAGATGCCTCCCACAGCATTTCAATTGGATATTTTGGATAATTAGAGACTCCTGAACCTTCAATATCGAGAACATACTGAATATCACCTACAAAGGCATAGACAAATTCTGTGATTTCTAAATGAGTTGTAAATCCGTTTTCGATTGCTAATTCTTGCAAAGCCTCCGCAATTTGAATCACATACTCTTCATCAGGAGTTGGGAATCGTGAATATCTTTCTTCTGCAGTACTTCCAATAACTTCATGATCTAAATTCTTGAATAAAGAATAAACCGAATAATCCAATTCAATATCCATAGAAAAATCTTCTCCATTAAAATCCCAAGTGAATGTGTTTGTTCTCTGAACTCTCAAATCTGTTAGTTCGTAGGTGAATGATACCTCTCCATCCCACCCAGTGTTATCTCCTTCGCCAGTTGAGGTGATTGTGTTCGAGGTGTTAGAAACAAGAATCGTACTGTCTAAGTAAAAACCATAGCAATTGTAATCTGAATCTGGACTAATGTCAATCGGGTCGTCCTCAAAGGCGTCGCTGTCCCATGCACAAAGTTGAATCAAATGTGACCCGATAGTTTCATCCAAATCTACAAAGAAACTTACTTCTAACGGACCATACAATGTTCCAGTTTCCAAACTCCAAT
>JABIGP010000069.1 GCA_018650105.1 Methanobacteriota archaeon | reverse complement strand
GTTAGCACATAAACCTTTTGCCGTCTAAACGGCTTACTGCGCCATATAGGGCCCGCAGTACCCCTTTCCAAGAGTGGTTTTGAAGCGGTATAGCCGCAGTACAACGGTAATGAAAATGAAAAAATGTCTAAGACAAAAACTGATTTCTGCCACGCTATTTTTGAATAAAGAAAAAATAACAATTTCACAATTCAGCGCCAGCTAATGTCTTGGTATCAGTAACACCTGGCACTTGACGAATTGTTTCGACGACCGCTTTAGCAATGATTGCCAAACTATCGGCTTCTAACTTGATTATTAAATCATGATCTCCGAACAACAAAGTTGCATCAACAACATATTGTAAATCCTTTACTGCTAGGTATGCTAGATGCTCTTTACCCGGTGCGACATTAATGAGAACATATCCGACTGCCATTTGACTCATGCCGGACCAACAGAAGGAAGGACATGAAGACTTCTATTGAGAATGATGTATCAAAATAGTTGTTGGCTCTCAATAATTGCTAATGTATCGCTACTAAATTGACGCCATTGCTCTTCAGCCCAGCCTTCCGGCAATGGCCCCTTTAGCCACTCAGAATATGTTTCTAAGGTCCAGCCTTCCGGTAATTCAAGGCCCAAATCTTGCAATCGTTGCAATAATTCTTCTTCTTCTGGGGTTTCAAATAACTCTTCTACTTGTGAATCTGGAATCTCTATTACTAATTTCTCAGATTGCTGATCTTGGTTTAATGAAGCCCAATCAATTTCTTCTTCCTCTGATTTATTCTTATGTGAGAAATATAAGAGTGATACAATAATAGAAACAATTACAATTATCAAATATGGCGAGATTTGTTGTTTTCCCGAAGTGCTTTGATTTAGATTCGGTTGTATTCCGTCACTACAATTGCTACAAGGCAATGGAGGTAAAATATTGACTTCTATTGTAATATTATCAAATCCATTATTTGAATCTGCACAGGAATATGACACATTGAGTGATTGATTCGCCAATCCAATCGGTACTGGATAAAGTAACTCGTCATCATAGTCATCCAATGGATAACCCAAAAATAAGGATTGGATGCTAGCCAAACTTTGGTTACCATTTACCACATAATAGAAACATGTCACGTCCGATAATCCATCTGCATCGTTGACAAAACCTTTGATCGCAAGGTCTTCTCCAGCAGCAACCTCAGAATCACCTACAAGAATTACCATCGGCGGTGCGTGAATAAAGCGAAGAGGAATTTGGCCAGAACTGGTTAAGCCATCACTATTTTTTACATTAAATGATAATGTTCCTCCGTCGTCAGTAAATGATGAATCTAGTTTGATTCTAAAATATTTGATTTCGCCTTCAAGGCTTGTATTGAGGCAATCGTCATTCGGTTGTGCCCAAACAGGCTGTTCAACCTCTGGTGCAGAAACAACCCAATTCTCTTGATATAGTGATGCTGTAACAGATTCTATTGGCCTCTCACTATCTATTACAAGAGTAAGAGTTGCTGTTTTGCCAAACATCAATTCATCAATTGGCCCCTGCAAATTACAAATCGAATAATCAACGATTTCAGGCAATGTCAAAATCAAAGGTATCTCAAATTGTTTGCTTTGACTTGCACCATGCTTCCCAGTTATCTGAGCATCAATCAATAAGTTGCCAGATTCCAAAGAGACCTCGACAACTGGTAATTCCACAAGCATTGTGTTGCTTCCTGCCAAGATATCAATAGGATAAGTTAGTTTTTCAGCACCGGGCCAAGTGATGTATAAATCTCCAATAATTGGCGACAATGGGTCATCTATGTCGGTCATTACAATCTTGACTAACTCATTACCACCTCCAAGCACTCTGTTCAGATTAATCCCTTCAGAATCAACAACCGATATTTCCACTTCTGGAACTCTATCTGCAACTTCAATTTGACGACTATTCAATAGTAAACCATCTGCTGAATACAGTTCAAATGTTAAATCCGTTAATGGTTGTCCGACCTCTAATGAATAATTTCCAACAAAACAATGATGATTAGAATCATTTTGAGCGACATATGTGAGGTTTGTCACATTGCCTCTTGAAACAAGAATTGATGGAGTTTCAGAATCGATGAATAAATCTGCATCCAATACACAACTTCGCAAAGGTACATTTTCTCCGCGATAGATGCCTTGTACCGGATGTGCTGGCAATGAGGTCGCCCCAACCCATTGTGCATCATCCACACCACTCACATGTGGCCCGAACCACATTGCACTAGCATTAGTGATTTGACTTACATTAAACTCTGTCAATAAACTGATTTGGTTGCTATCGTCTTCTGCGATTGCTTGTAATGCTAAGTATCCTAAATTGGAAGTTGTTGGAATCATGATTGATGTTTGCCACCTACTTTGGTCAACTCTGCCTGTGCTTTGAGAAACCCAATTACCATTTTCTTGAGTTATTCCTTCCCCCAATACCAACCATTTGATCGTAACAGAAGTGACATTAATATCATCAGATGCAGTGACTGTACAGATAAAATTGTCACCGCGTGAATATATCGTAGAATCACACATTATCGAATTGATTACAGGTGCCTCATTTACCCAAATGCGTAATTGTTTCAAATTGTTTTGGATATTCCTCTCTGGATGAGCAGAACTGCTATTTTGGTAAATGATTCTTATATCGGTCCAACCTGTATTTTCAGGATAATAAGTCAAATTAAGTAATATTCGTGAACCTGCTACATCTCCTTTAGGCATTGAGAGATTGTAAGTTGAAAGTATCTTATTGCCTTGAACATCTTGAATCGTTAATGTTCCATTCGCTTCAGACATACCCCTATTCTCAATAGCAATTTGAATCGTTGTCGATTCATTTAGGCTAGCATTGGTTAATTGACGAGCATCTAATATTGACACATCGTGAAAAATATCGGCATAAGCAGCCATCTTTGGATCTCCGACAACAACGCCCATCCAACTGGTCAACCGGTTGGAAGCTGCATGGGATTCTGCAAGATTGTAGCCCATTGCATAAGATGGTAACAATACTGAAGGATACCCAACTGCAGAGAGGTATGGTTCGTAAACATAGCCTTTGACTCCGCTTACTCCATCTTCTAACAAATCAGCAACAAGCGATTGCCCATAACCTGTATCCCAATTGAATGAACGGCCACCAGTTGATACCGCAGTTTCAGCAATTGAACCATCAACCCATTGCATGTGTGGCCTAATTGCCCTTAGATTCATTGTATCAAAATAATACGACCCCTCAATGGTAGCACCTTGCGGAGTAAGTTCCAAACCAATTCTAAACGTTGTTGCATTTAGATGCGGCCTAAACCTCATCGTTCTACTACTCCAAGAACTAGTAATTTGTTTATCTGAACTGTGATTGACCGACAGTAAATTGCCATTATTATCGTATGCTTCTGCTACTAAGTTGAATTTGCCTGCAACCCTTCCTTCTAACATTGCATAGGAATACAAAATCCAAGCGTGCCCGGTATGATTTTGCGGCATTGTCATGTTAGACCATACTGTTGTTGTTTCTACACCTACGCCAGAATAAATCTGACAATTTTGAAATATTTCATGTGATAAACTCAATACTTCAGCACCAGTTAATGCGGCATCCCAAATCGAAACTGAGTCAATGAATCCATTGAAAAATGAACTACCGGCCCGATTGGCACCAATTTTGTAAACATCAAAATTGTTGAAGGAACCTGAAGGCATCGTATTAGTTGCAACTAAATTACCATCAAAATATTGACGAATTGTACCATTGTCAAATACTGTCGCTAGGTGTGACCACCTGTTGAGTTGAATTTCTGAGAAATCGGTTGTTTGGTTATTGTGCAATTTCCAATTACCACTATTGACCATATGCTGGAAAGTAAGATTTGAACCTGCAGCATCACCAATCGCAAAAGTAGATGCATATGTGGATTGATTAGTAGTATTGGTCATTACAAATTGAGAAACTGTAAAATTGCCCGACCAATCGATAATATCTACCTTGGCTAAATCATTAATTCCATCAAATCGAAGACAGTTACCATCGGCACAATTCATCCAATTAGAAGCATCCATCCCAGTTAATGTAAAATCAGCACCACCAACTGAATCATTGGCAATTGAACCTGAACCTTCTTCGAAATCCCACCGATGGATTAGATTATCAGTTTGCGGCAGTTGAGATGATGAAAGAGTAAATGCTGATGCTGGGATAATTGATTTGCTTTGATTTGGCCCTTGCCAACTTAATTTTAATCCATGAACTCCCCCCCCCTCAAATAATTCTAATCTCAAATCGTGGTTTCCAGCATTCAAAGTTAAATTAGAAGAAATTTCTCTCATTGCATGGACTCCATAATTTTGTACAATGCTAACGTGATCTATCCAAAGTTCAGAACCATCATCACTATTGACATAGAAAGTCCAATCGCCTGTTTCGGGAATATTAATGGATGCTGTATATCTTGCTGACCAGTCAAATTTGAAACGATCATCTAAACCTGGCCATGCCGCAGCACGACTAGACCAATCTATTGTTGTCTCAATTCTTTCCGCATCAGCAACCCTACCTGTTAAATCGGGCATTAAACTTGTATTGAATGAAATACCGTCATTATCAAAATATTCGCCCAAGATTCCAGATGTAGATTCTCCATCGATTCCTTGGCAATCGGGTGTAATTTCTCCTTCGATGGAAGCATCGCCGTTTCGTTGCGTTGCAGTTGTACGCTCCCAATCAAAACCCTCCCCATTGGCTAATGAGGGTAAATCATATTGCCAATGTTTGGCACCACTTTGATATGATAAATCTTCAGTATCAAAGCCAGAATTTGGCAATCTATTAGTATTCCAATTACCATCGTTACTACCCCACGAAGCATAACCCATTACATTACTAATATTGGTAATGAATTCTGTTTCTTCATCAAAGATTACGGGTAGTCCTAAACTTCCATTCAAAGTTGTATTAGCAGTGTATAAGTCATCATTCCAAAATTTGTATCCAGAATTATTACGATTAGTAGCCAAATCCAAAACATATGTTCCTCGTTGTCCAAGTGAATTGTTGGCTTTTTCTATTAGCCCAAGCGCAGTATCAACTGTATAGCCTGTCAATCTAGTCACTAGATAGAAACCATATTCCTGCCTAGTGAAGACCTCCATTTCTTTACCTGCCAGTGGCCCATATTCGTGAGAAACCCACCAATTGGCGCCAATGCTGGAATTGTATTGACCCCCTAGTAAACTAAATTCTTGGTCAAAACTCGCTTTGTCGCTTCCTCCATTAACTCGAAGAGGTATTCCTTTTGTCGTAACTAAGTAATTTAGTGAATTTCCCAAAGACCTATTATTCAACATTTCAAAAAATGGTTGCATGAAATATGTTTCAAATTGTTCACGATTTATCGTCTCACCAGTAGGAGTTCCACTATCATTGAAAATGAAGACTCTATCCATCGAAATATTTCTTGCATTTACAAATGCCCAACCAATTGTTCTACTGGCTTCAGAATTATTGTTAATCAATACGCCAACATCGGAGTAATCAATTACTGTAAGTAAGTCAAAACCTGATGGTATTGCAATATTTTGCCATGGTGTTTGATTCCAAATATCATCATTTGTACTGGCATGAAAGCCATCGAAGGCTTGCTTTAGAGTCCAGATGTTTTCCTCATCACCAACTTCAATTTGTTCCTCAACAGCATTATCCAAAATCGGAACCAGTACTGAATTCGCAATCATAATGATTGCGAAGAAGATGGCACTGCGAATTAGACTCACATTTGTTGGGTAACCGAGTATGGTTTAGCCCTATCGGGGAGCCTTACAAAAAAAATAGGCTCTCGGCTCATTTTTGCTATGTTAAAAACGACGATTTTAGAGAGTTTATAACAAAAATTGGCGAACTTAATATGTAGGGTGGCCCCTCCTGCTTGAACTGATGGCAGAACTATACATGGCAAGAACCTGCAAATGGGGAGTTCTCAAGGTTGTAGGCGGTGAAGTGTGGAACTACACTGCTGATGCACTAATCACTCCTGCAAATAATCGCCTATCTGGTCGTGAGGGGATGGATGCCCTAATCCATGCAAGGGCTGGGCAGGAATTAACAGATTTCACTAGAGAGATCTGCTTAGAAAAGAGAAAAACAAACGAACCTCCTTGTGTTGTCACACAGAATATTGTTTCACAACCTTACAATCTCTCTGATAATTTCAAATATATTCTCCATGTTGTTGGACCTGATTGTCGTAGACCAAATCAAGATGATGCGAGAAGAGAACTTCTTCCTGAGACTTATGTCAACCTATTTGTGACACTAAAGGAAATGAAGGACATTAAATCAATTGTTTCGCCTCCTGTTTCAATGGGCATATTCTCATACCCGCATAGAGAAGGAGCTCGTAAAACGCTTGAAATGTTGTTAAATGCATTAGATGGAGAAGAAGACCCTGGTTTCAATGAATTTACTCTAGTTGTAAAAGAAAAGAATTTTATCAGTAATTTGAGAACTGTATATCGAGAAGGCGAAGACCAGATGCCAGGAATTGATACAACCAGTGAATGAGGGTTGTATATGGTAGACCTTCCTTCGTTGGTCAAAAGTACCCTTGAAGGAGATAGGCGAAGTTTTGATGCTGTAATGATGTTAACAGCAAGTGCACGAAAAGCAAAAAGTGTTGTTGAAATATTGCCTAAAGATTTGCCACTTACGGTATTAACAAGTCAAGCCCGAGTAAATGACTCGCTAACAGAGGCTGGAATTGAAACCACAAAAATGGAAGAAAACCTTTCGGCTCAAGGACTAGGAGTCTTGAACCATGTTCATGATTTGATATTGCAAGCAATGGGTGAAGGACGTATCTCAAGAGGAGAAAGGATGCTAGTAGTTTTGGCCGAACCTGTTGAAGGAGTTATTGTAATCGATACTACGATGCTCAGTGCCAATAGATTGGCTACACTTTCTCAAGAATTTAGTATTGATTTAGAAATACTGACCAAAGTGATGGAGCTTGCAAGGCATATTGGCAGTAGGGGGCGAGAAGGACACTTTATTGGAGCACTATTTGCAATCGGTCCATTGCCTGCGCTAAGAAAATACTCTACCGCATTAGTTCTAAATCCATTCAAGGGCCATCCCACAGAAAAAAGAGATATTGCTGATGATGCAAACCATGAATCAATGGCCGAATTCGCATGGCTTGATGGTGCGATTCTATTCAATCGTGAAGGAATTGCTAGTGATGCTGGAAGATATATCCAAGTTCCTGCCGGCATTGTACCAAAATCAGGAGAAGGTGGCAGACATCTTGCTGCGAGATCAATTTCACAATTAGCAGAATGTATTGCAATATGTGTTTCTTCAAATGGAACAATCACATTGTATGCAAATGGTAGAGACCGTTACAAGGTAAAACTAAGTTAATCATCAAGCCTTATTGCGACCTTCCATATTCCTTTCAGCGGAAGAAATCTTTATCTTGGCCAATTCCAAATCGGTAATACTTGATTCAAGAGATGCTGATTGAAGATTCCGTTCAATACTAAGTTTACTTCTTTTTATTGCTGCAATTCTTGCAGACTTTTCCTTAGGACGCGATGCATCTCCCCGTTGTGACATCAACCATTCTTCAAGCAATGCTTTGCCCCATTCTGGTGCCCTAAGTCTTGCTGAAAGCAATATTTCAGATTGACGATGTCTAAATCGAACCAAGCCCTCATGAGTCCTATGTACTTGGATTGAACCTGGATTCCAACGGTCCAGTGGAATGTGTAGATGTTCTTGACAAGTCAACTCACCATCTTCGTTTACTGAATAATCAACGATTAACACACCTCGTGTCAATCTAATGAAAACTTGGGAGATTTCTTCATCTGCAACCCACTCTGAAATTTCTTCAGGTGTTTGACCCCAATGTTCCTCACACCACACTTCAATTGGAGCCTTGTATGATACCATCATCTAATGCTCAAGGCGAGTGCACATGAACTTTCCCGCTTTGTTCTAACTAGATACTGAGGGTATTCAGCGAATTTAGTGTGAGCATTGAAGGGGGAAGAGCATCTGGCAAGTCTATGGATGTCGGCGACTTCATGGTAATAGAAGCCGATTGGGCTTTTGTGTGGATTGCCATTATTATATGGGCCATCATACTCAAGACTTGGGAAAAAAGCGGTGTATTAGATCGTTGGAATTCATCAAGGGTGTTCAAAGTCATAATGATGATTAGAGGCAAGCATGGATTGAAAATATTAGAAAAAATTGCCAAACCTCGGAAATTTTGGAGAGCATATGGAGAAGTTTCGCTTTGGTTATGTAGCCTTTCGCTATTTGTAGTGACATTAGTCGTAGTATTATCTTTCATCGGAGCATTACTCTCACCTCCTTCTATGGACCCTCCCAGTGTTAGTGAAATGGTTGCAATTCCAGGACTAAACCCAATTATTCCATTGGGCTGGGGAATAATAGCATTCGTAGTTTCTTTAGTAATCCATGAATTCGGCCATGGTTTAATCGCAAGGGCACATGGAATGAGAGTTCGCTCCTTTGGACTTCTAATGCTAGGGCCACTCCCATTGGGTGCCTTTGCCGAACCACAGCATCAAGAATTATTACGTGCACCAAGGAGAGAAAGATTGCGAATGTTTGCCGCTGGCCCTGCTACCAATCTATTTGCAGCATTCATTTTAATGATATTAATGGGGATGTTGGCATCCCAAGTAGTAGCCACAAATGAACACATTCACGTTAGAGGAATCGTCAAAGATTCCGGTGCTGATTTAGGAGGTCTGCAACCATGGGACACTTTGGTTTCAATCGATGGCCAAGAAATTATCGGAGTGAATGGATTCCGCAATACACTTGAAAACTATTCATCTGGAGATAGGATAGATATCGTAGTTTACAGAGAGAGTGGATTGAGAGAAACAATAACGGTGAATTTATCTGATAAGCATCAATATTATTCTGAATTGGGATGGGATAATGAAAGTCTTGCAAGTATTGGAATTGAAGTTGGCGACCCGTTTATGGGAATTGTAGGAATGAATGAAGGCACAGCTGGAATTGATAGATTGGCCGGTCCTTTCTCTCCACGCTGGCAAGGAAATACCCTAGAAACTACTATCTCTGTTCCTATTCATTCACTATCAATAATGCTGACCCCCTTCCAAATGAATGGTGTGGCAATACATCCATTTGAGGAATCATTGCTACAAGCAAGCGATGATACTTTCGCTTCAATCATCGGTATTGATGGAATAATGTTCTTGGTCAATTTATTTTTCTGGCTAATGTGGGTTAACATTCTATTAGGGTTTACGAACCTAATCCCTATGATTCCATTTGATGGAGGCCACATGTTTAGAGATCTAATCCATGGAAGCGTTTCGGGTGTGAAAAAGGTTGGTAATAAACTGAAATTATGGAATATTCATTCTCTCAAGGTCGACCATATTGCCAACAAAGCATCATCATTATCTTCACTGATATTCTTTAGCATTCTAATGTTCATAATGATAATTCCATATTTCTAATCAGCGACTACGTCGTCGTGCTAATTCTGAAAGTATGTCAGTTTGATTTTTTATGTCACTTGCTACCCCTATTTTTTCATCAATAATATCTGCAATATTCAATTGTTTTGCAGAATCTTTTCTAATCGCCCTTACTTCTAAGCGATGGAGTGTTTGGCTTTGTTCGGCAGCATTTGAACACACCAACGAGATGAATTTGTGAAGCGGCATTCCTTCTTCCCAATTGAGATAAGGTGTACCATTTCTATTGCGCGGGAATGGTGGTATTGATTTTGCTAATTGTCTTAACCTACCCTTTAGGTTGTCAGTTTCCACCCTAAATATCATCCATGAATCACCACGTATTCCTTTTCTTCTATGAGCATATAGTGGCATTAAATTACAGCGCTGACCTTCATTTACCATCGCCAAATATTGATCCATCGTTCTTCCAGAAAGGTAGAGCTTGCTCGCTTTTGTAGATTTTACTTCAATTGGAAAGCAGATATCTCCTCGAAGCGCCAGTAAATCGCCAGTACCTTCCATACCAGAACCTGCTGCTCTAACTACCAAAAACGGCCGCGAAGTGACCAATCTCATTTTCTCTTTTTCCTCTTCGGTACAGGAACGAATAACCGCTTCAACTCCCTTGTCAACCCCTGCAAGGACTTGGCGCAATTCCCGTTCATACTGACTCGCCACACCTTGACATCATTGTCAATCGTTATTGATAACTTCGCATCAAAATAACATTACTGCATCTATTTTGCTGATTTTAGCAAAAAACCGCTAATCAATACCTTTGAGTCCTTCCGATTACGAGCATTGTATGTGGCTAAGGTAGTTATTAGGTGCGCCGATTTCAAATTGGCTTATCGATTAATGGAAACCTTACGGCAAAAAGGCATTCAATTTATTCAACTTGGAAAGAACCAACCTTTGCCTAACAAAGATACAATTTGGTTTGGTAGCGAAGAAGAAGTTGAGAATGCTATTGGAGAAGGACGAGGTATTGCTTGTAATATTGATACTTGCGAAACAGCAGTAACTCAAGCCATACTATTGAGAAATGGATTATCGGTAATAGAAGAACTATCCGTTGGTATTGACCCTGGTCCTCGTCCGGGTTTAGCATGGTTGGCCGATGGTGTATTGATGGGCGTTGCACAACTTGAACACATTGATTTTGTCGTTGAACATATTTTGTCTTTCACAAATGCAATAGAATTCAAAAACATGATTATTAGAATCGGCGATGGAGCACCATTATCACGCGATAGAATTATCAATAAATGCTTGGAAAAACAATGGAATATTGAAGAAGTAAACGAGGCAAAAACATCTAATGGCCTCTTACGGCATAATCATTCCACTTCGGCTATTCGAATTGGGTTATTAC
>JABIGP010000122.1 GCA_018650105.1 Methanobacteriota archaeon | reverse complement strand
GATAACATCAGGGTCTACTTCAGGTCCAATATAGCATGATAATACCCAATCACCAGGCCAGTTAATTCCCATCATATCCAAATTAACATAATTGGTAACTGTTACATCCATATCAGCTACTTCTTGTGTCCACGATGTCGAGCCCCACAAACCTTCTTCTTCACTTGACCACAAACAGAAAACCAGTGTTCTGCGGGTGTCAATACTTGCCAGCGAATCCGCAGTTTCAAGAATCATTGAAGTTCCAGCAGTATTGTCGTATGCGCCAGTTCTAGTTCCATATCCAGGAATATCCGGTCCCGGAGTATATGCTGCTGGCGGGGCGATGTCAAAGTGAGCACCGAAAACAAGCCACTCATCAGGGTACATTGTGCCTTCTTTGTATGCACAAATATTGACGGCCCAAACAACACCGGATTGGAAACGATGAACTGTAACGTCCAAACCATATCCTTCCAATACACCGGAAAAGAAAGTAATAGCATCTTCATATGCAGGATTACCATTACCAATCCAGCGATCAAGATATCCAACAGCGCCATCAGCAGGGTCTAACGGGTCTGGTGTTTCATCGGTAATCGAGTAGACCCAATCATAGACAGCACGGCCATCAACCCAGCCCTTTGTATGTGCTTGGCCTTGATTTACTTCAAACGAAGAATCAACAGAGCGAATCATTGGAATACGAATACTAACAACAGAACCAACATCACCACTATCATTAGTTGGTTGTGTATATGATAATATTCCACCTTCAGTATTGGCAGATTGAATGATAGCACCGCTCATCAACTTACCAGTCGCGCCACCGCGAGCCAACCAAGTGCCCCACGACTCATTGGCCGCATGAATTGGAAAAACATCAACCCCTGCTTCAGCGATGAATAGCGTAGCATTGCTAAGCCGAGCACTCGGCAAAATATCAATATCCACAGTTTCACCACTTAGCATTTGAATTATTGTTCCATTCTGCAGATAGTTTGTTGAAGAATCTTTGAGGAAGTGGGGGATGAATAGGGAAAGGTCAGACTTTGCAGTGAATGAAACAACCATCCATTCTCCAGCAGTCCACACAGAGGGAGAAACTTCAAGATCGGATTGAGTTAAATTTTGTGAAGAATTATCCTCTCCAAAACAACCTGCAAGCGAAGCACTAAACATCATCAAAACCAATAATGTTGCATGAGTTGTTGAACGGCCCATGCCCCTCCCACAAGCATACCCCTGTTGAATCCAACGGTGCGGAGTTTTATGCTACAATCAGTCAATAATTTGTTGCAAAGTGTTTGATTATTACAATTTACATTTTCCGGCTGACGGAAACAAGATTCCGAAAAAAGGCGAACCATTAAGAGAAGGAGTCAAGACGATTTACCATGGCAACTGTCCGTTTAGGTCAGAAACATAGGGTTTTAGCCCGCGGAATACCTGATAGTTATTCCAATGCCATGGCAAATTATTTTGGCAGCGGTCCAACCGATTTAGAGTTGGCAAGAGCACAACATACAATATATTGTCAAACCCTTGAGGATGAGGGTTTAGAAGTAACGTTATTGGAAGCAGATCAAAACCACCCAGATTGCGTATTTGTTGAAGACCAAGCGATAGTAATAGACGGGCATGTATTATTGCCAATTCCTGGCCACCCATCAAGAGTTGCTGAACAACCACCGATTGCAGAATTCCTTTCCAAACATTATAGTCCAGAGAAAATCTTTCGAATGAGTTCAGAATGTAAAATGGATGGAGGCGATCTACTGCGACTTGGGGATTTGTTTTTCGTTGGAAGATCTAGTAGAACTAACGATGCTGGAATAGCGGTGTTAAGAGAATTATTAGATCGATTAGGACATGAACTACGAGTGATCAATCTTCCACCAGAAGCACTCCATTTAACCAGTATTTCATCAACCCCTACAGATAAAATTATTTTTGCTCCTGAAGGATATATCGACAAGCAATCTTTCGGACAACTTCCTGATGATAGTCAAATAATATGGATGCCCAAAGAAGAGGTTTATGGCTGTAATACAATCGGTTTAGAGGGTGGAAAAGTAATCATCGCCGAAGGCTATCCAACCGTATTAGCAACAGTCAAAGAATTAGGATTAACCCCAACCGTCATCGACATGAGTCAGATTAGAGCTGCAGATGGGTCTCTAACTTGCCTTTCAATATTTTATTGAAAGCGCCCACCTTCATCATAGACAGCATCATGCCACAACATGATATTTCTCTCCATTTCTTCAAGAGTTGTACATACCGCAATATTGTTTTCAAAGGCACCAGTTGATTGCGAGTCAGCAAGAGTAATATTTCCAGCAACAGCAATCAATTCAATTGTTTTTTTATGGTCTCTAAAAATCCCCAATTCAAAAACAACCCAAGGGTCGCCAGCACCTACCAGCGAGTTGAATTGTTCAGAAAATAAGAAACTAGCCAAATCTGAAGCATTGTGGAATGAACACAAACTACTCAGCGTTTGTAATAACCCAAGAGAGTGTTGAGAAATGTCACCAGGGGCGTCATCAATCGCCCTTGATTTACACATGGTCAACAAAGGTCTTTGTGACTCATCCATAGTGTGGCCACACAACTCTCCTAATTGAGAATTTGTAACTCAAATCATCGTTGCAAAATCGATGAAATATCTGATAAGACTCAGACTAACTGCAATTAGAAAAACAATCGTAACCACCTTGTCTGGAAGATATTGAATTGCATATTTCGCCCCACTAAAAGCAAATATGAATGCTAGCAGAGGGATTAGAATTACTAATACAAGTCCAACAGAATCAAGTAGGTCGTAGAATATCCCATCGAGAATAATGTGGCTTAGTAATGCGACTGGAACGATTGTTGAACCAATCTGATAACTTGTTCCAGCGGCCTTGTGAGCATCCATTTTTAGTAATGATTTATTGAGAGTGACAAGGATAGCACCCCCTCCAATTCCAAGGATCCCTGACGCAGTGCCTGCAAGGGCAGTACCGATCTGATATTTTTTCTTCAGTGGTTCAAACTCGGGTATGGGCTCAAGTCCAGATTGTTCCTTACGCATCCTTGCAATAGTGCGTTCAATAACAAAAATTAGGATTGCTGCAGCAAGTATTTTGATTCCCACAGAACCGACCTTATCGAGCAAAATTCCGGCAAGAATTGTGCCCACTAGTGCAAACGGAATTGCTGTGATGCGCCCAGCATTTGCCACAGTGGTATCGGCGTGCCCAGATTTTTTATGTGAAAGGCTGCTTCCAAGTGCAACCATGAACACTAGTGATAGAGACCCAGTGATTGATTCTTGAACGCTCCAGTCGAGTAGATAGAGGAATATCGGTACATAGAGTACACCTCCACCCAATCCCAGCGGACTGAAAATTAATGCCACAAATAGCAATAATGCTATTGCGAAAATTATTGTTGGGTCCATGATATCACTCCTTATGGTCTTTCATGATGAAGTGTTCTGGTCTTGGAGCCAGTGGTCGTTTGAACCAAAGAGGACGACGCTCTCCGCGAGGATGCGTCTCTCTTTCTTTAGCCCACTCATTCCATTTCTTGTAATGAGCCATAGATTTCTCCATATCAACTTCAACATCACCATACAATTCATCTTCACCAGGTTTGGATAACCAAACCTTCTGTAGCCAACAATGGTGACCACTGATAGGATCTGGTTGTACAGCGTGAGTAATATTTTGGTGAACCCCACCATCCCTCCACCAGATTCTACTGGTATCAGGGTCTTCAGAATCCCAAGACTCAACGCCACTGACGGTGCGCATTCTCATTTTACCATCACCGCGGTCTTCTATCTTGACCTCATTGGTCATGAATCGATTTCCAGCATCTTGCTTTCTGCGCCAGCGACCGATGTGGTGACTACAACCAATAACTCCAGGCTTGATACTTTCAGTGACCCAAACCTTGTCAACAAACCAACCGATTTCAGTTTTAATTTTCAATAACTCACCTTCTTCAACACCTAATTTTTTAGCATCTTTTGGATGAATCCAAATTGGGTTTTTGTGAGCAATTTCAACTAACCACTTTGCATTTGCACTACGGGAGTGAATGTGTTGTGGCAACCTGAAATTAGGCAATAAACAGTATTCATCTTCACCCTCAAGATTTGATGGATGAACGTGACTGTTGATTCTATAATGCGGCAATGCGTGCTCAGGATAACCAAACTCAACAATCGTTTTTGAATATAATTCTTGTTTTCCACTAGGAGTAGGCCAACCTTCTTGCTCATGCTTTTTGTATGTAGCTGGCTCAATGAGGAAAGCACCATGCTTACGCATATATTCCAATTCAGTCAATCCTTCAGATTTAGCAACTTCTGGCAATCCAGGAACTCTTTCAAAGGTATATTGATAGTATTCATCAATTGTTATTTTCTCACCAGGCCGATAAGGGCTCATGAAATGCTCTCTAATCCCCATTGTTCCGTCATCGATTCTCCAAGACAACTCATTCCAAAACTCATCTTCTTCCCAAACTTCACCAGGATTTACTTCGTGAGTAAATTCTACTTCACGACCTTCTCGCCGAGCATATTCGCGTAGTACAGGTTGGCGGAATGCGACCCACTTTCCAGCACTTGTAGCATACGAATTGATATCGTGACGTTCTGCAGAATGGCCCATAGGCAGGACATAATCTGCAAAGAAAGCAGTTTCGTTCCAAGTAGGAGTCATTGCGATATGGCAGCCAACAGACTCCTCATTCTGTAACATGTCCATCCAAGCAAACCCATCTGGATATGTCCAAATTGGATTAAAGACACGGGTGAAATATACATCCATAGTGCCCCGACCTTCTTTGACTAAGTGAGGCAAAATATGACTCATCTCAAAGTGAGACATAGTATATTCAGGAGGGAAATGTAATTCATTCCAGCCATCAGGGGCCGGCGGTTCATTGAATAATGTGGGCTTATATTTAGCCCAAGAATTTGGAGCAGTACCTCCCTTTGTACCAACGCTACCGGTTAGAACATTTAGGAAATGCAGGGTTCTGGAAACTTGCCATCCACCAAGATTACCAATAGAGGCAGATCTCCAAACGTGAGAAGACAAAGCCTCTCCAGCACCGGCGACAATATTGCCAACTTCAATTACCTGCTCAACAGGAATACGACATTCTTCAGCCGCAAACTCAGGAGTATACATTGCATACTCGTCCTTTAGAAGTTCAATGAATCTCTCGAATGTCTTCGGTTCATTGGGGTGGTCAGCATCTAACCACATCTCCCAGTTAACCCAGTTTTCTAAGAAATCCCTATCATAAGTTCCTTGGTCTAAAATCATCTTAGCCCAAGAAAGGAATAGTGCAGGTTCTGAACCCGGCCATGTTGGAACCCAATGGTCAGCCATTGCTGCAGTATTGGATAGACGCGGATCAATAACAATCAGTTTTGCACCATCCATCATCCCCTCAAGGATTCTCTGAGCGTGTGGATTGAAGTAGTGTCCAGTTTCTAAGTGTGATGAAGTCAAAAGAATGACCTTTGCATTTGCATGGTCCGGAGAAGGACGGTCGTGTTTATGCCAAAGAGCATAACCAGTTCTTGCACCCGCTGAACAAATATTGGTGTGTGAATTATGTCCATCAACGCCCCAAGCTTTCAGAACACGATTGGTATATCCTTCATGTCCAGGCCGGCCAACATGGTATACCACTTTGTCCTTAGCACCTGTCTTGAGGCTTGCACGAATCTTGCTTGAGATTTCATCAAGTGCTTCATCCCATGTGATTTTTTCCCACTCACCCGAGCCTCTTGCACCCTTACGGCGCATTGGATGAAGAATACGTTCAGTGTCTTTCAGTTGATTGATAGTAGCAGG
>JABIGP010000145.1 GCA_018650105.1 Methanobacteriota archaeon | reverse complement strand
CATACAATTAATGCAAAACAATGGATGCCAACTCAATTCAATCAACTCACTACAAGATGTGGATGCACAGATTATTACAATGACAACTGGAGTTGAAGTAATTCAACCATTAGAAGATGATTCCATTGAACTTAGTGCTGATTGGGACTTGTGTATCGGTGATGATGCAAGAGTTGTAATCTGTAAAAATGATTCAGATATTGAACTTTGGGAACCAGTAGGAACAATAGAAGTCGATGCTGATTTCCATCAAGAAATTACTTCAGCTTGGCAAAGAGAATGCGAACCGAATCATGTATCACAAGGCGCATATGTATCTCAACAACAATACGAAGAGGGTGCCGCTGCAAGACTCAATTTATCAGGTCAAAGTATTGATGGAAAGATGATTTGGCCACCGCGACAAATGAGTGATAATGGCGTTTTATCCCCACAAGCAAGCACCCCCTTACAAAGAGTTGCAACTGTAGAATCATGGACTAAACTTGCCGCTGCTGGTGCGCCTTCAGAATTTTCATTTAGAGCGCCAATATTAGGTGGAATTACTACTGTCTTTGTTCGTTTTGAACAAGGCCCACGCGGCGTATTCCTATTGGTTGATGATGAAGATAATGACCCACAAATCGGAGATCAAGTTCAATTTGTGACAAGAAGAATATATGCTCAAGAAGCGTTTGTCCGTTACGGATTAAAATGTCAAATTGTAAAGCAATGATTTACTCTTCTTCATTATATTTTGATGCGGTGCGGTTGCTGACTAATCTGTTGTCACAATGAGGGCATCTATCATCAGCACTGAGCATATTTGGTCTAATCGCCAAAACCGCAAAGCAACTGGAGCAGGCTGCTAACATCTCTCCTTCCTCTAATTCAATTTCATCATCACTGCTATCAAATTCAGACAAATATGCTGCCTTATAACCTGGATGGAAATGATATCTTACTCTTCTTATTGAACCGAAAGTAGCCCATCCAAGTAATAATGCCATTATCAAGCTACCAAAATCACCCTGGATGAATTTCCAAATATCGTAGAGTGTGAGTAGTCCAAAGAATAATGATGCCAAAGCAATTATTCCTGCTGATGGCCAGTATGCCCATCTATTCGTTCTCCTATAAGCGGTCCAAATTAATCCACCAGCAATTCCAGGAAGAATAATGAAATATTGAGAAAGGTTTTCCAAACTGCTACCAATCAACGCATTAACAACCATGCCAGAGAAGAATATTACTATTATCAATGTATCAATAGCAAGGATAAACGAAGTGCCACGGTGAATTCTGTCGAAGGCGTTTTGGGTCGAGGTAATCTTCGAAGGAGCAATGCCGGCTGGGATTATTTCCCCGCTCCTATCAACTGACATGAATTGCGGGTGATGCGTCACCGTCTTCAAACATTGGCTCAAAATGATTTGCAAAGTCTGTTTTTTTGCGGCGAAGGAGTCTTGAGCAAGATATGTTTGGCAGTGACATGGCGATGAGGGATACCGACGTTGAAATGCGAGGCTCTAGCCTTGCAGGTCAGCGAATCGTTTTGGGTATCACAGGAGGTATTGCCGCTGTTGATACTGTTCGTCTCGCTAGAGAGTTGCGGCGCCATGGTGCTGAGTTAACCGTAATAATGACACAGTCCGCACAGCAAATCATTACACCTTTGGCAGTTCGTTGGGCTAGCCAGTGTGAAGTAATTACAGATTGGGATGGCGATTTGTCTGCTCTTGATGAAGTGGATGGAATCTTAGTGGCTCCTGCAACTCGTAATTTGATGGCCGGTTATGTGCATGGACTCAATAATGGACCACTGTTGATGGCGCTATCAGCTGCTAGAGGAAGAGGTACTGCTACCATGTTCGTTCCTAGTATGCATTCAGACTTAGCAGGCGACCCTATTACTGATGATATTGTAATGGAAGTAAGGAAGCATGGTGTTGATGTCCTTTGGGGAGAGGAAGTGGAAGGGAAGAAGAAAACTCCCCCGCATGATGAAATTGTTGCAAAGTTTGCACATTTTATCAATAGAATAAAGCCAAAAAGAAAATCTATTGTGATTACATTAGGTGCGACTCGCTCTGCAATTGATGATGTTAGATTTGTCCAAAATACTAGTAGTGGCGCTACCGGATTGATATTAGCCGATCATTTTTATCGATTGGGGCATGATGTCTCTTGTGTTGCTGGCGTTATTTCTTGTCCAATTCCGAGTTGGTTACCACTAATCGTCTCAACACCTAATGCAGATGACATGTTGGCAGAATTAAAGGCAATTGCTAGAGATAATATTGATGCTTGGATACACTGCGCTGCAGTTTTGGACTATCTAGTTGCAAACCCTGCACAAGGAAAGGTTGCAAGCCAACAAGGTACTTTGCAAGTAGAATTGATTGAAGGGGCAAAGCATATCCAAATTCTCAAAGAATTATGTTCGGGCTCGGTAAGAATCGGATTCAAACTTGAAAGTGGAATTAAGCAAAATGATTTGATCTATCGGGCTGTTGCACAAATAGAAAAGTCTGGAATGACCGCAGTTATTGCTAATCGCTTAGAAGACCTTGGAAATCCTGACAAACCGAGAGGATATTTGGTTGACTCTCATGGAGCGCACTTCATTTTAGAAGATGAAAGAAAAATGTGTGATGCCATTCAAACCTTTGTCGAGAGAGGCGTTTGATTCTAT
>JABIGP010000151.1 GCA_018650105.1 Methanobacteriota archaeon | reverse complement strand
TCACAGTCCTACGCATGGAAGAAACTGTGATGGAAGCTGATGCTTTACACTTTGAAGGAGATTATATTCCTTGATTCAATTTTGGTCCCAATCTCCAGAATCATAGAGTTTGCTCATCTTCCAGAATCCGTAGATCAATAGTAGATTACCAATATGTGCAGCTGTGCAATATGGGCAGATTTTCTCCATAACAGATTCTGCATATACTAGCCAAGCAATTGCAAAAATACCCATTGAAGTAACCATAAATCCTAACTTTAGATTTGTACCAACCCAATCTGCATGTGGCTCCTTGTTAATACTCATCAATAACCAAAGGAAAAATGAATAGATAATGATGCCGAATAGTGCCCATCGAATTCCCAGCATTGGCACCTTGTTGTATTCGTCATTACCAAGTACATCATCGCAGGAAAACATATTACTTGCAACGCAGAAACCAGCTCCTTCGGAAATTGTGTTAGAAATCCAAAGCGTCATTGCAGCAATGAGGAATCCAGATGCTGCAATCAGTGTAGATCCAGTGAGAAGGCGCCCTCGTGTCGTTTTCAAGGAGGGAAATTTTTCTGACATGGAAGCAGATAATGATTCACCTAAAGGTGATATTAGAAGTGCACCAATTGCCATTGGAACTGAAAGTAATGCAAGTATAGTGTTGGAATCAAATAATTCCATTCAAGCACTCTCCTGAGGGACTATCCTGGTAATGGCTTCGTAGAATTTTTCGTTCGGATGTTCCGAACTTACCCATGCGATAATACCATCAGGTTGAATCAGGAAATAGGTTGGAGTTCCGCCGATTCCCCACTTCTCCATATGTTCTTTATCCAAATCATCGATAAATGGAATGGAAAATGGTTGCCCCTTTCTACTTGAACAATCAACATTGGAGGAATTACACATTTCTCCTTCCGTTTTATCCCTAAACGCTTCTATCTCATCCCTGGTAGAATCGTGCCCCTGTAGCCCAGTAAGTTCTGCTGCACTGGCAATGAAACTGACTTGAGGCCCATTCCAACTTGGGTTTTCTGGAACAAAGTAATTTGAACCTTCTTGATATTCTTCTGCTGTATTGAAACAATATGGACAATCGGTATCCATAAATTCAATCATAACCCATTGACTGTCTTTGGTGTCATTATTATCAATGGACCAATCATAATCATAGTAAGATTGCAAGTCAAAGTCCTGCCATACTGAACCATTGTATGCTTTAGCAACAATATTTGGAGCTCTATCGCCCTCTTTTGTTCCTGTAGTGATTGGACTTGATGTGAAACTGATCACCATCATAGCAGCCAAAAATAGGGCTATTGCAGTTAGTGCTGTATCCATTCTTGCATCGCCATTTTCATCAGATATTATTTTCATTTTTCCACCTTCTCCTTTCTTACAAACCAATTTCGTCAATTAGTGCACGTGCAGTATGCCTTATCGCATCTTCGGAATTATAATTGACATCAAAGCCAATTTCTAGCATTTTATCAATAGCCAACATTGCTCTTGGGATATCTCCAGCCCAACCTCTATCGCCGCCAGTATATTCTATAGAAGCACCTGTACAACCAGTTTCTTCAACAACTATCTCTGCAATTCTCCTTACAGATGCTGTATCATGACTTCCTAGGTTAAACAAATTAACACTATCATTGGAATTCGCCATCACATGTAAGATTCCATCAACACAATCACCAACTTCCATGTAGGACTTTTCCTGCAATCCATTTCCTAAGACTTCTAAACGACTTGGGTCGGCTTTTAATTTGTGAATGAAATCAAAAATCACACCATGTGTTCCTCTAGTTCCAATAATATTTGCAAAACGGAAAATCCAAGCCTGTAATCCAAAAGTTCCAACCCAACTTGAAATCAATCCTTCACCTGCTTGCTTACTTGCACCATATAGTGAAATTGGTAAACATGGTCCATGATTTTCAGGTGTCGGCATTGGTGCATCCTCACCATATACTACAGAAGATGAAGCAAAAGCTATCTTCTTGACACCTTCAATCCGCATTGCTTCAACAATGTTGTATGTAGCAATAGTTCCCTGTTTCAAATCAGTATCTGTTATTTTTGTACCTAATCTAATATCTGGATTCGCTGCTAAGTGGAAAACGCATTCAATTCCACTCATTGCTGAAAGTACATCTTGATAATTTGTAATATCGCCTCTAACCAGTGAAACCTTTCCTGAATCAATGTGATTTTGGATGAAATCAAGGTTGCCGCTTGAAAGGTTATCGATAACAACAACTGTATCGCCTCGGGAAACCAATCTATCGATTAAGTGAGAACCGATGAATCCTGCTCCACCAGTGACCAACGCTCGCATGGTTCTTCCTCACACCTCCTATGTATGAGTGTTTTCAAATGATGTCCTGTATTAATTGACAAAAAGAGTGACAATTATGAGCATTGAGGTAATTCGGTTAAATTACTGTGCAGCAAAAATGTGCATAGCGGATGTGTATAACATGGCAAAAAAAACTGAAACAAAGAAGACTGAAACTGAGAACGAAGAAAATACTGGAAACAGTGTATTGATTGGATACGTTAGGCGTAGCAATGCTGGAGGTGCTTTGAAATTGAGCATCAATACTAGTGCATTTGCTGATTGCTCTACATATGTGACAAGCGATGGCCAGGCCTATGTGCCACTGATCATTTCCTTGAATGCCCTAAACAAAGTATTGAGTGGAGAAAGAGCTGTAACAACTGTTTCCCAATTCCAAGACTAAATTTAAGGTTCTTATAATCCAATGATTTATTTCGAGATTAGTTTCAATGCGTTGAAACTTACCTGTAAGGGGTTCCGCCAATCACTTTTCTGAGGAATTGTGATTGGCCAAAAAATAATATTTATTATTGACAAATAACACAACAATACAACAATAGAGAAGCATTAATTAACTGATATTTGAGATTATTTTTTCAAATAGTGCTAAATATGGGCGAAATTCAGGTTGAATTAGTGAATACTATGTCCTCGGCTACTGCAGAGACAAAACCATTCATCGTTGCTGGCATGCCAGTGTACAATGAAGAGGAGACCATTGGGACGGTAGTAACAATGGCTCTAAGATACGTAGATGCCGTAATTTGCATTGATGATGGGTCTTCGGATTCTAGTGCGAAAATCGCTGAAACATGTGGTGCAATTGTCCACCGACACAGAGTAAATCGCGGATATGGTGGTGCACTCCAAAGTCTCTTCCAAAAAGCAAAGGCAATGAATGCTGATGCTCTTGTCATTTTAGATTCTGATGGGCAACATAAAACATCTGATATTCCAAAGTTGTTGAAACCAATCATCGATGAAGAAGCTGATTTTGCAATCGGTTCAAGATTCATTGACGGTGGTGGAGGCACTGATATGCCCGCATATAGGAGATTGGGAATAAAGGTGATTACTGCTGCTTCTAATCTCTCTAGCGACTTGGGAATAAAAGACACCCAATCTGGGTTTAGAGCATTCTCAAAAAATGCATTGGATAGATTGAGATTTGATTCCGAGGGTATGGAATTATCACTTGAGATGCTTGAAGATGCTCATGATAAGAAACTAGTGATAAAAGAAGTTCCAACTGTGATTAGATACGATGTCCCTAAAGGAAGTAATTTCACTGCGGTATCTCATGGCTTCACTGTTCTTACTTGGGCTATGTTATCACTTTCTCAAAAGAAACCACTCCTTGTTCTTGGAATACCAGGCATGGGATTAGTTGCCACAGGTGCTGCAATGGGCCTAAATACCGCACAAGGTGTTTCTACCCAAGTCGATAGCATCATTGGTCCAGGGCTTTCCGCAATTTGGATAGGGGTGTTGGGATTATCACTAATGGCAACTGGCCTTGTATTGCAAAGTGCACGTGGATTTTTGCGACACTTGCTTGTCCGTGAATTCGGATTAGACTGATTATTTCTCATTATTTTTGAGAATGGTTCATGAGCGGTTTACGCCTCGCATTATCTATGGGCACCTCAACTGATGATGACCGAGGAGATGATGCCCTCGAATTATCTCCGTTTGAACGGGCTCACACAGCACTTGCTAATGGCACATTGCGTCGGCTTGATAATATGTATTCAACCGTTCTTGCAAGCCCGATGACCGTGCTGATATTATTGCTGATAATAACTGCATTTTTTACCCAACAGGGATTATCTTTTCAAGACCAAATTGACGATGATGTTGAAATCTTTTTGCCAGAAGGAGCACCTTCCACTGAACTGTTATTGGAAGTTGAAAAGGAATGGTCTACCGATATTGCGATAATTTATGTTCAAACTGAAAATGCATTTGATACGAGAAATACGGTCAATATTACTTCAGAAGAATACCTTCGTGAAATTAGTTGGGTCGAAGGTGATGACCACAATTTAGGTGGCGATTCCACTGGCAGAGGAATTGATTATGACAAAAATGATCATGGTGAAAATGATGGAGTGTTGTGGATTATTTCACCGGCTCAAGTAATCAAAGAAATTAATTCAGCAGATGGCCGATTCAACAATTCAATGTGCACACATGGAATAAATACTAGAATCCCGATTCAAATTGATTGTAATCTCCCGGGTGGAGGAGAATATGCAATACCAGACCAGCAAAGAATTGACCAAATTATTGAAGAATCTGAAGGAGGTTTTGATGCACTTTTCAAGGATACAAACGATATGGATCCAACTGTTGATTCAGATGGTGATGGCAATTATACCAACGACCAAGATGGCGATGGAATATGGGATACTGCGGCCATTGTCATCGGTATGCATTCCACTCCTGAAATTACTGATGAATACCAAAATTTTGATGAATTACATGCGCATTTCCAAAAAGTAATTGATGCAAGACCAAGCGAAATGTCTAACACAGAAATGACCGTTACCGGATTGACAAAAGTTGTTCAAGATATTTCTGATGCCATTTACGAAGACCTATTGATGATTTTACCATGGTCGGTATTCTTCACAATATTTTTCATTACAGCGATGCATCGTTCTTGGAAAGTAATTGTAATCACTGGAACTCCAATTGTGATGGCTCTTGCTGTGACATTTGGAATTTCGGTAATAATGGATGTTCATCTCACACCAATGATTGTTGCAACTTTCCCGATTTTGATTGGTTTGGGTGTTGATTACGCGCTGCATATGGTAAATCGAATAGAGGAAGTGCGGCGTAAGAAAGTTGATACTTGTAATGACGAAAATGAACGAAGAAGACGTCAAGGAAAGGCTCCAGAAGAAGTTCCAGATATTTGGGACCCTTCATTTTACAAAGAATGTATTTTGGAAATGGCCTCTTCAACTGGTGTAGCTGTATTTCTCTCTGCAATGACTACAATTATCGGTTTCTCAGTATTGATAGCTCCTTCAATAGTTCCAATAACTCCTATTCGTTCTGTTGGCCTAACTTTGGTCATTGGAATTGTTTCGACATTAATATTCTCAATAATATTGGTACCAACATTGTCGTGGCTGACCAAATTTAACAAACGGACTAATCCTCAAGTGTGGGGCGGTATTAGTAGAATACCGATAAAGGGATTTTTGATAATTATCTTGCTAGCAGGCGGAGTTACTACTCTAGGATTGCTTTCATTGGATGAAATGAATGAACCAATCACCGGTTCATCCGAAGCACCCGATGGTATTGAATCATTGAATGCATTATCTGAATATTCTCGACAATTCGGTAGTGGTCAAACATCACTTTTCATCTACCATGCAGAGGATAGACCGAATGACAATAACACCGACCAGATTAGAGATTTACCAGTTTTAGACTCTATTGATTTACTTGAAAATCGTATTGATGATATTGATTCAACCAATACTACGAGCATTATCACGTTCCTTAGAACAATACCTGCAACAATAACTCTAACTGATGGAGTTACATTGTATGAGGGAAGTTTATGGGATCTACTGCACGAACCTTGTTGGGAAAGTAATGACCCCATAGAATGTAATGTCTGGCTAGGATTGGAATTAACTGGTCCCGAAGGCCGTAAAGGATTGAGAAAGGACATGGTAAACGTTGTTTTTGACACATTATCGGATGAGGTTAAATCAATGCTACTAAATGAGGCTGGAACAAAAGCCATCGTCTATGTCACACAACCGTATATGAATCTAAATGTCGCAGGTGAACTAAGAGATGAAATCGATGACATGCTATCTGAGGAACAAGCCTTGGATGGTACGAGAACATCATTGTTAACAGGTGGACTTCCTGTTTCCTTAGATATCAACAAAGGTATCCACGACACTCAAAATCAAACAACT
>JABIGP010000083.1 GCA_018650105.1 Methanobacteriota archaeon | reverse complement strand
TTGGCAATTATTGAAGTTGGAAGTATTGAAACTGGATGGTCAACGATTAACTGTCCAACAGAGGCTATGCTCAACGCAGCATGTTCATCTGGATATTCAATGTGGGGCGGTTATGATAATGATCGTTTGACCAAGATGGGATTCGGGGGAGTTGCTGAAGGAGTATATCATTATGGAATTTACAACGGTGGAACTCACTACGGTTGGAATAATTTCACAGAAGATGGAGTTGGTGCATTTGACCTAAGTAGTTGGGCTGGAGAAACCGTCGATATTAGATTCAGATTTAGAACTGGTTTTGATGGTTCAATTTCAGATAGTAATGAAAGCAGATGGTCCGGTCTTGACGGATATGCAATAGACAATATTTCAATTTGGAAGCAAACTTCTACATTCTTACCTAATCCACAAACACAACAGAGTCAGATTTCATTAACAAATCTAGGACCTGGTGAAGAATATACAACTTCTTTGTCAGTAAATGTCCTCAATGATACTACATACAGAGTTAGTGCAGCATTAACAGCCAATGCTTGGGACGAACAATCTCTCAATGATGAAATAATTGGATACTTAACACCATTCAACCTTTACGACCCAGCAGTTGAAGGAATTGATTACTTCAAGCCTGGTGGTTTGTACGCAGAGGGAATTTTTGATATTGGAGTCACAACCAATAACTGGGGTAACACTCTTGTTGATTTCGATGTTGAAGCAAAGGTATTCACTGCTACTCCATCCGATGTTTATTGTGGTGTTCCATCAGAAATCTGTCAAGAAACATTTGAAGGTGGCGCAAACGGATATCGATATGTAGAGAGTAACAATCCACAAGGAGCAGTATACAATGAAGCAAGTTGCAGTGAGAAGATTTTCAATAACTATGCATATTGGTTTGGACATCCTTGTAACACCGCTACCAGTGGATACGGAGATGCATGGGCTAATGAGACAATGTCGCTACCTGCTGTAGATCTTACCAGTATGTCTGGAGATTTCGTTTCACTCAACTTTGAGTATTATGCTGATACATTCTATGGAATTGATTCAGACGGAACAAGTATTGTTGATGTTAATGATTATGCAGCAATTACATTGGAATACGAAAACTCTGCAGGAAACTATAGCGCTTTCTTAATCGGTCAATGGAGCGATTATAATGAAGATGGAACTTGTAGAGTCGATGATAATAACGACGGTATTGTCAATTCCACAGAATCATTTGATAATGTAGAAATCGATTATGTTGGTGACTCTGGTTCAACTGATGGAACCGGTGGCAATTACGCTCTTTTCTTCAACACTGATGATTTGGTAAAGACTGCAAATATTGACTTAACTCACATTTACATTCTAAATACCAGTGATTCAAACAATCAGAACTGGTTTAGAGAATGTATCTCATTAGCTGGAACAACAACTCAAATTAATTTTGAATTCCAATCCGATGATGATGGAAGAAATGGTATCAATGACGGTTTCAAGGGTGTTGCATTCAACAATATTTCGCTACAAGAATATACTTTCTTGGAAGAAGCATCATACACAATGTCTCGTACAAATGTTGACGCAGAAGATGTTTCAACAGATATTGTCTCATCACATGAATTTACATCAGGTGTGTATATGGTTCAAGTTGAAACAATATTTGATAATACAACGGTGGGTAAGAATTGGTTCAATGACAATGAGATTTCAGTTGCCAATAACAAGAAGAGAGTAATTTTCAATGTTGAATCTGTTGATGTAACTCTTGGAAAGCCTGAGACACTCTCTTGTCTTTCAGATCAAACACTCGAATGTGTAATGCCAATTGATAGCGCTCTAACACATTCGTGGGATGTATTGGTTACAAACGGTGTTCTCGCTGGAGATTATGTCTTTAACATGAATATTGAGGATTTGACCACAGGGTCTATCGCACATACTACTACTGCAGGTCCTCAGCAAAATTTGGCAGCACATCAGCGTATTACTGCTCAATTTACTCCATGGAATGGATGGCAAGATGGACATCAATACAATATCAGTTTCTCTGCTGAATTAGCAAATGGTAATCCATCAGGCAATGTTCGTTCTTTCATTGCAACATTTGAAGATAATGTTGATGTTGCGATATTGGGAGATACATCTGCACGTACCACAGCAATTAAGCAAGATTTGGCTCTATTGGGTATGTCATATACACAATACAGCATCAATGACTGGGATACATACTTCGATGCAGGTTGGTTTACTCATTATGATAAGATTATTCTGCCATGGCAAGATACACTTGCAGCCAAGGATATTGAAAACGGTGGTCGTGGATACTTCCAAAAGATTGGTAGTTCAGCAAACCGTCTAATTCTTGAAGGCTTCATGTCTTCGGGTGGTACAGTTCAAGCCCACCTTGGTCCTCAAGGAAGTCAAATCTATGGCACTGATCAAGGATTGAGCGGACGTCTACCATTTGGATTAGATATTCAAAGCAGAAATACTCCAGAAAGTAAGATTACATACTCAGACATGGATCTTGCTGACCCATATCACCCGATAATGGAGAATATCAACTCTAATGCATTCCAAGGATTTGATGCAGATTCAACTGTTGCTGAAGCAGTACTCAATACCAAGTCTGTTAGTGCAAACGAAGTACCTGTTTCATGTAATGGATATATGGAAACTGGCGGATACTTCCAAAGACTCATTCGCTCTTCAAGTGATATCCAAGATACTGTACTTGGTGTATGTTCATATTATGATGGCGGACTAATCGTTACAACAATGGATATTGCAACAGTCTCTGACCGTGCAGATAGTTCCACATTCCCTCTATTAGGAAATATGCTATCACACCAAGTAAGTCCTTATCCTGATGGATTTGGAACTCTAGGTAATGGTTTAGAATTGACAATCAATGGAGAAGTTCCGAATACCGACCCTTCAACAGGAAAGTATGCTATCAGATACATGAAGAGTGATGCAACACTTACATTTGGATTCACAACCGACACAACTTCCACACTGTCAACAGATTGGATTGTTGATGGGCCAACCTCCTGGGATGGTTCTTCAATGGCAAGCGGAGTTGGACATACATCTGATTTGAGTCCAGTAATGCAGTTCTGTCTAGCAGATTTGTCAAGTGCAACAGGATGTGCTCAAGGTGAACAATGGAGTATCAGTTTGATGTTACACGATGATGAAGGACATTCCCGTATTATCGATGTCACAGTTGAAACAAATGATGTCTATGCAGATGAATACAGACCAACTGCTACTGCAGAAATTGACATGCGAGATGAATACGCAGATCAAGTTGAATTTACTGGCACAAAGACGGTTTCAAGCACTGAATGGGATATTTACAGAATTACTCTTGATGATGATGGTGAAACAATCATCCACTTCGATGCAAGTAATTCAAGTGACCAAGATGCATTGGCCGGAAATGGAATAGAAACCTACCAATGGAAGATATTGTTCGATGCACCATATGGTGAAGATGATTTCGCATTAGAAGGTCACACATTCTCCCAATCCGCTGCAAGCGATGGAAAATGGGCATATACTTTCAAAAATCAAACTGTTGACTCTACTGGTGATAATGAAAATACAATTCGTATGGAATTAGTAACCTATGACAAAGCAGGTAAGATTTCAGAAAAATTCCGTATGTTCTTCGTTATCGTTCCTGCTGGATTCGGTGATGAAGAGCCAGTTGTGAAATTGGATACTCCAGCAGCTAACTCTCGCGTTGATAGCGATACAATAACAATTTCTGGATCAGTATTGAGCGGTAGTGAAAATGGTGAAGTTTACATTGAAACTGCCTTTGAATTGGCAGTCTTTGACGAATCTTTCGTAAAGCAATACAACGAAATGATTCTAGGAACTTGGAATAAGACCACAACTGGACTTGCAGATGGTGAAGCATTTGATTTGACAATGTCAATGGATGGAAAGTACACCAACGAATCTCGAGTGATCACTATTTACATCAAGATTTACGAGGGAGTTGGAGATAACCAACGTTGGATTTCTTACGAACAAAGAGAAATTAACCTTCCAGCCTGTCAAGGTGTTGAAGCCGATTCTGCTGCAGAAGATGCAGGCGGAAGATGGATTCTAGATGCTGATGGCGAATGTCAGTGGGAAGGAACTTGGACATACGTAGATGGCGTATGGACTGCACCTTCTACAGATTCAAGTGATTCAGGTTCAAGTGGGTCAATGGATGTTACTACAATTGGACTCATTGCTATTGTTATTATTGCAATACTTGTTGTTACAATGCTGATTATGCGTAAAGGTAGTTCAGATTCAACGGATGACACTTCCAAAGATTTCCATGCTGCTGCTGGCGGATTTGCTGCAGCACAATTGGACCCAGTTGAACAATATGTACAACAACTGGTCGCACAAGGATATCCAGAGGAAACTGCACGTCAATATGCGCAGCAATATGCTGAACAGGCTGCCGCTGCTGCACCTGCCGCTGCTGCACCTGCCGCTGCTGCACCTGCCGCTGCTGCACCTGCCGCTGCTGCACCTGCCGCTGCTGCTGAACCTGCAATGGATCAAGCAGTTTACCAGCAATATCTACAACAATTCATGGCTCAAGGATATGATGAGGCAACAGCTTCGCAATATGCTCAGCAATATGCCCTGCAATATGCGCAACAGCAAGGTTGAACTTTGTAACGGATATTCGCTCTATATTGAGCGTAAGCAAGGAATAATCAGGTGCT
>JABIGP010000078.1 GCA_018650105.1 Methanobacteriota archaeon | reverse complement strand
TGCGGCACTCGATGGCGATTCTGGGACAGTCATTGGACTTAACAATACAAAAACAAATCCAGTAAGCGCAATTATTTTTGACAATAATTTGATGCTTTGCGACCTTGAAGACAACGCTGCTCCTGTTCCAACAACTAGTGCAAGCGCTGGAATCCAAAACAACAATGCTGCTTGGACCATCTCATCCATACAGGGTGCTCAAGCCCCAGCCTTATCAATAATACCCGTCAAATCCCTTTGCAGTGCGTCGTTTTATGGCACTTACCATTGCGGTATGGCTAAATACCCGACCCTTGTGGGCGGGATGCTTAAGGTGTTATCATGGTAAAAATGCCACGTCAAATCATGCGTTACAGTCCATCTGCTGGTAAGCACACTCTGCATACCGTAGAGCGTGTAAAGAAGCGACGCGCTTCTGAACTAAAGTGGGGTCAACGCCGTTTCCGTAAGGTAATGGCTGGATACAGAGGTTTCCCTCGTCCAAAGCCTGATGGCCGTGAAAAGCCTACTAAGAGAGTAAATATTCTATTCCGCTGCACCGAAACTGGCAAGGCGCACTACGCTCCTTGTAAGCGTGCAAAGAAATTTGAATTAATCGATCGATGAGGTGAATAATTATGACAAGTAGTTTTCTAAAGGTTGCATGCCGCGACTGTAGCAATGAATCAACAATATTTTCCCGTGCCACCTCTATCATCTCATGTGATGTTTGTGGCGCAACTCTAACCAGTCCATCTGGTGGAAAGTCCAACCTAGTTGGCTGTAATGTCATTGAGACCCTAGAATGAGGAGGAATCCTCTAATGAGCAAGGGACAAATTACCGGTAGCCCACAAGAGGGTGAATTGGTCGTTGTCACTGTTAAAACCGTTAAACAAAACGGATGTTATGTTGAATTTGATGAATTCGCAGGACTTGAAGGGTTCATTTTCATTGGTGAAATTGCTAGTGGCTGGGTAAAGAATATTCGTGGCTTCGTCAGAGAAGGTCAAAGACTAATCTGTAAAGTAATGCGAACCCGTAAAGATGGGTCATCACTTGAGTTATCACTAAAATCAGTTTCTGAAGAGAGACGACGTGCACGTTTACAAGAATGGAAAAACGAAAAGAGGGCTCACCAGTTGCTTAAGGTAATTGGAGAGAAAGTTGGCTGGTCGGAAGAAGAAGTTACTGAAACCGCAGAAGAACTGACTGAAGCCTTTGCAACCCTTTACGGTGCCTTTGAAGATGCTGCAATGAAGGAAGGTTCATTGGTAGATGCTGGGTTTGAAGGTGAATGGATTAAAGAATTCATTGAAGTTGCAATTGAAAATATTATTCCGGACTTTGTTGAAGTTCGAGGAACTATTTCTCTAAGTATTAACGCAGTAAATGGAATCGCAGTAATACGAGATTCATTAATGGCTGCTGAAAACTTTTCCTCTGAAAAGGAAGAAATAGAAATTACATGCCACTATAATGGGGCACCTCAATACAGAATTGAACTGAAAGCACCTGATTTCAAGAGTGCAGAGAATGCGTGGGAATCTGCAACAACTGCTGCAATTGAAATAATGCAAAAGGCAGGCGGAGAAGCAAGAGCTTGGAGAGAGTGATATAATGGCTCGACAAATTCTACAACAATGCCTAGAATGTAATGCATGGTCATTGTCAACCACCTGCCCATCATGCGGGAAAAATGCACAAGCAGCTGCACCACTAAAGTGGTCACCCGAAGACCATCGCGCTGAAATTCGTAGAAAGATGTACAATGTAGAAGATCCTAATTGGCCTCAAGGTCTTCCGACTCTTCCTACACTGGAAGAAATGCGTGATAGCGCTGAAATAAAAGTAATAGACGAAGAAGAATAATTTCTTCTTTCGGCCATCTTTTTTTACTCTTCAAATTGCTTGCTGCGGCATTAATCAATGTCAAACATTATAACGCGCCGCGTTAGGATTACCGATTCATGACTCTTACTGTTGAATGGAGAAACGGCAATAGCGTTCTTCCCGAACATTGCTTAATGCTAATTGCATTCCCTGGAGTAGGCAATGTAGGCAAGGCTGCAATCGATGCAGTAAACTCAGTTAACGAAGCAGCACAAGTTGCTAGACTCTATGATACATCACTGCCACCTTTGGCATGCCTTGACGAAGATGGGTTATTGGCCCCCCCACATTACACCTTATCCTCTATAGAGTCAACTACTGGAAAGACGATTCTAACCCTTACGGGTTCAACTCAACCAGTTGACCCAAATAGCCAAGGAATGTTGGCCAATGAAATAATGAAATTCTTTATGGAACAAGGAGTAAGTGAATTGGTCGTAATGGCAGGATTGGGCAGTGAACCTTCAAGAAAGGAAACATTCATTGTTGCAAGTAATTCCTCTCATCGAATTGAATTAGAATCTAGAGGTGTGGATGTTCGTAGAGATGAGCCAAGTTCTGGAGCAATTGGCCTATCTGCATTATTGGCGAGTAGTGGCCCGCTTTTTGAGATTAATTCTTGCCTATCAATTGCGACAACGATAGGTGCAAGCGGAGACATCATGGCGAGCCAGAGATTACTTGACAGCCTTGATAGTTGGTTTGATTTAGGAATCTCTTTGCCT
>JABIGP010000113.1 GCA_018650105.1 Methanobacteriota archaeon | reverse complement strand
TGACTTCCGATTCAAGGAATGGGCAGATGTCATCGCACATCTCGACCAAACGAACTGTGGCTTGATGATGTTCTCTCTCGCCAAATACTTCTCCCTTTGAATTGGTTAAATCACTCACTAAACGACATTTGACCCATGATAATTGGTCATCTTGCCTCTCCAACACAGACTCTACTCTAACGGTCATTTCTCCCTTTAGCAACTTGACTGGTAATCCGAATTGAACATCTTCAAATCCTGCTAAGCAGGTTTGCGGGCGCAATAATAATGCATTCTCTGCAAACATTTCCAGAGCCATTACGCCCGGATGGTATGGGACTCCTTCGATTGCGTGGTCTACCAAGAATGGGTGATCTGCTGCGCTCAGTGTAGATTGTGTAATCAAGGATTGCCCTTCGTCAAAATTGTTCACTTTGTCAATAAATGGGAAGCGCGATGGGTCGGCTATCAAAGCCGACATATTGGCTGGAAGTCGTAGTGGAGCATCTCTGAACACATCAAAGCGATTCATTATTCCAAGACTACCACAGCCGATGACTCTTCTCTTACCGCCTGCAAGTGCTTCATCAACGAAAATTGACACTCCATCCTCAACCGATAATGTTTCAATTCCAGCTGCTTCAAAGACCGCTTCAATAGAACCTCTGGTTGCCATTCCGACATCTCTCCAGCCTGTCCAACCAATTGCGACAGCACGACAGGTGTCAGATGCTGTCAAA
This sequence comes from Methanobacteriota archaeon, assembly GCA_018650105.1. Taxonomy (GTDB): domain Archaea; phylum Thermoplasmatota; class Poseidoniia; order Poseidoniales; family Poseidoniaceae; genus MGIIa-L1. Next base: position 2,561 of record JABIGP010000113.1, on the reverse strand, counting down.
CGTGCCATCTCGCTATCTAGAATACAATTTGCTGCTGCATAATCGGTTTGGCCACCGTTTCCAAAGCGGCCTGCAACACTGGTAAAACAGCAAGCAAAACTTGGATTATCACTACCACTTGCGTGTACTGCGCCTAATAATGCTCTCCAACCATCAACCTTGACTCGGATAACATTGTTGAAAATATCAGCGGATTTATCTGCAACTAATTTTGAATCCTCAAGACCTGCGCCATGGAGAATACCGGTTATTTTTCTTCCTAGATTTGCCCCGATCTCTGCTAAACCTTCAGCGTCTGTCACATCGACTGAACAATACTGTGCTGTATTTCCGGATTCAGTAATTTGTTGTATGGTACTGTAGATGTCAAGTGAACGAGTATATTTTTGCCACTCTCTTTCCCACTCAACCATTGTGATTTTGCCACTTTCGCTGGCTTCACTCATCGTTTGACGCAAAGCCATTTTCTCATCGTTTAGTTGCTGGTCGCTCCAGCCAATCCATTCTTGACACTTTTCAATAATACTGGACCGGCCAAGTAATACAAAGTGGGCGCCTGCATCTTTACTGGCCTCTGAAACTCCAATAACAGATGCTGCGGTTACTCCCGAACCTCCTCCGGATACTATCCAAGTATCCTTGCTGTTCAATGGTTCTCTTTGTGATTCTAAGTCTTCAGCAAATGCAACTAATGTCCAACGTCGTGAATCTCTATCAATTCCAATTTCAATATCGCCACCAATTTCAAACAAGTCTTCATCAATTATTTGTGCCGCTTGTTGTGATTGCAATATTAATTCTGGATGTAGATCAAAGGCTCTGCAACGCAAGTGTGGTTGCTCAAATGAATATGATTTGGTAATTCCTGTAGCAGCGCATTGTAGAGAATTGAATCTCTCGCCAAGATTACCATGACGTCCATCCAACGAAGTTACTGAAGCGACAATACCTGTTGACTGTCCCGCAAGTTTGCTATCTAATCCCTTCAGAAGCGAAAAGAAACCATGTGCCGACATGGCAATTTGGCTTGACGGATAAGTGTCATCTGACCATGATTCACTGGCTAATTTCAATGACGCCATGTGAATTACTGCGGCGATATTGTGCTGATTCAATTGTTGGCACACTTCTTCAAGATGCTGAGTATTTTCAGGGTCGCAGCGGTAAACTGTTCTTCCAGATTCTTGCTGTGTGGACATATCTCTAATTGCAGATTCAAAACCGACTAATACGGTATTCAATCCTCTTTGTTCCATTCTTTGAGCAAATGCTTCAGAGATCCCCCAGCCATCAACTGTGATTACAACAGTTCCATCAAGAGAAATAGGTTGGCTGGTACCAAGACATTCTTCAATTTCTATTTGCCATCTCCTAGTTCCTGAAATAGCATCGGCCTTAGGAGGAATGATTTCGGTTTCCTTTGCCTTTGGTTGAGCCGGAGGCTCATCGCTAACGACTGCTTCCACAATGCTACTGCCACCGACCATCTTGGCGATATATGCGCTAAAGTGATTCAATGTAGGATGGTCGCTAAGTACAAAATCATCATCGACTGGGAGTGCAAAGATATCTCTTATTTCTCCCATGATTTCTGCTTGCTTAACAGTATCAATTCCTAATTCACCTTCAAGGTCCTGGTCCATTTCAATGAAATCTGCAGGATATCCTGTATGTTTGACTACAACTTCAACCAATTTCTCCTCAATCTCTGCGGAGCCTGCCGTTGGAGGAGTGGTGACTGGCGCTGCCTTGACAACCTCTTCCACAGGTTGTGGAATTGCCTCAACTGCAGCGACTACAGGCATAGCAACTACAGCAGCAGCCCCTCCGGTCATCTTTGTGATATAGTCAATCATATGGTTAAGTGTAGGATAATCAGATAGAACGAAGTCATCATCAATTGGTAAAGAGAACTTTTCACGAATATCTGCCATTATCTCTGCTTGCTTAACAGTATCAATTCCCAATTCGCCTTCAAGGTCTTGGTCTAGTTCAATGAAATCGGCTGGATATCCTGTGTGGGCGACTACGACCTCTACCACTACTGGAGTGATTTCTGTTGTTGCCATTTGCGGTGTGCTGTCAGCAACTGGTGCTGCGACTGGCTGTGGTTGCGGTATTGCTTCTACTGCAGCAACTGCAGCAGCAATAGGTGCAGCGACTACTGTAGCAACTCCTCCGGTCATTTTGTTGATATATTCAATCATATGATTGAGTGTAGGATAATCAGAAAGAACAAACTCCTCGTCAATTGGCAGGGAAAACTTTTCTCGAATATCGGCCATTATCTCTGCTTGCTTGACCGTATCAATCCCCAATTCACCTTCAAGGTCTTGGTCCAGTTCGACAAAGTCTGCTGGATATCCTGTATGGTCTACTACAACATCGATTACTGTAGAAACAACATCGCCTGAAGCCGTAGCCTCAACAGCGCTTGGTTGTGGCTCAATTTGTTCTACAACCGGTGCAGGCGCCGCAACCGGTACTGGTGCTGGAACTGGCACTGGTGCTTCGCTCTTCACCACTGCAGGTGCAGGGGTTGGTTTTCCTTCAAACTGTGC